>NZ_JBBNJY010000079.1:0-3149 GCF_040093295.1 Ruminococcoides bili | reverse complement strand
TTAAAAGGTTGACCAAACTTTTATAATTATTTGGTAAAACATTTTACTAAACCATAATTTACACAATTTTTCTGAAATTTATTCTTAATCATAATATCAAAAATGGGCTGACCTGTCAGGTCAGCCCAAAGAAATCTAAATTATTACTAATTAAGATTAGAACATCTCTCTCTTGCGAATGACGAACATTACGCCTGTAGCAGAAACAAGAAGAGTAAGAATTACAACTGCGAGTGTAGCGTCACCTGTCTTAACTGTGCCGTTATCATTGTTAGTTGTGTTGTTGCCGTTATTAGCTGTATCAGCTGTGCCCGGCTTAACTGTTGCGCCTGTCGATGATGTAGCATCTTCAGTTGCAGGAGCTATTGTTGTTTCAGAAGCCTTAGTTGTCTCAGTAGCCTTTGTTGTTTCAGGAGCCTTTGTTGTTTCAGTAGCCTTTGTTGTCTCAGGAGCCTTAGTTGTTTCAGGAGCCTTTGTTGTCTCAGGAACTGTTGGCGCTACATATGTTGACTCTGTAAGAGTTGTATTAGCAACCTTAAGAACTGAAGGATCCTTAATTTCAGAATCAACTACGAACGAGTTCATTGTTGAAGCATCAACCTGCATTTTGTCGGGGTCAAGCTCGCCTGTTGTAAGAACTCTTACGTCAAGGTCGATAGTTGTTTCAACATTTTCAGGCTCACCGATTACATCAAATGTAACCTGTATAAATGGCTTCTTAGAGTCGATTGCGTAAAGACCAAGGTCAGAAGCGTTAGAATTGATTTTTCCCGGAAGGCTTGTATTAAAAACATAGCCGCTTGGAATCTGTGGCATAATGGCGAGTTTCTTGCCAGTAGCATCAAGGTTTGACTTGTTGTTATACTCAAGAACAGTGTTATCAAATTTTAAGTACCACTCAAGGTTTACGAGATCTCTGTCTGTGCCAAGGTAGTAAGTAACTGTAACCTGCTTTGTTGAGTTATCATACACAGCCTTAGCATCTGAGAAGACGTTTGACTTAGCATTTACTGTAAGAGCAGGCTTTGAAACAGGAGCAGGAGCTGTTGTAGCTTCCTCTGAAGCTGTTGTTTCAACTGCCTCTGTTGTAGCTACAGTTGAGTCAGGCTCTGTTGGTGTTGGTTTAACACCGTCCTTTTTATCCTGAAGTGCCTTTTCAAATGACATATACTCTGTGTTGTAAACAGCGCCGTCACCCTTTACAGGTGTGTAACCATATTCGCCGTTACCATAGTAGTAGTACCACTGACCGCCGCATGTAAGCTTCTGGTTGAGTGGGTTCTCTTCAATTCTGTTTTCATCAATAACATAAATCATGTTATTGAAATTTCTGACACCTTCCGGATAAAGCTCGTTACTAGGATCGTCTTCATCAGTTTTAGGCCAGTAACCCCAAGCCTCTTCACCATCATCGTCTACACATGTAACATCTGATGTCTGAGCAGCCTTTGTGTACTGAGGAGCCTCTGGATCTGCACCGCCGTCAACATAGTTGTTGAAGATGAGCTTAGGAACATCCGTTGGAACATCAATACAGAAAATGTTTTCGTTCTCAGTTTCTTTAACCTTATACATATCCTGCCATGTTTCGCAAGCATCTGTGCCTTCCCACCAGTATGCACCTGTTGATGTTGTGAACTCATTTTCCCATCTCTGTGGCATATAGAAATAATATCTATATGTTTCAGTTCCCTCTGAAGGAACATAGTTACCATCGCTGTCTGTGTCAGCTGAAACGCTAACTGCTGCAACTGCTACCATTGAAGCAGAAAGAGCCATAGCCAACATAAGACTAATGATTTTCTTGGACATTAGAAATTTCCTCCTATAAAAATATGTTTCCGATATACTCGGTATGACAATTATATAATAATTTGCTCAAAAAATCAAGGCTTTTTCAAAAAAACAGGTCGATTATAGGGTGTAATAATAACCAAAAATCAGTTACAATTTTTAAACAATTTTTAAACAATTTTTAATTTTGCAATAAACAGTCAAAACTGTTCGTCACTTTAAGTCATATCGTTGTCAATATTGTCACTATCAGTATTCAAACCGTTTTTCGTATTTTCTTTATGTCTGAAATACATAACTCCGCCGATTGCTCCGCCTATCAGCAGCAAGCCGCAAACGATTACAATCGTTGTAACCGATGCACCCGAACCCGATTTCTGCACATCAACATATTGCGTATTGCCTTGGTTATTTTGCGGCATCATTGTTGTTTTTTCGCCGATTACAGCTTTATGGTCCGTTTTTTCATCTGTATTATCATTTCCTTTACCGTCTATATAATTAATAAAATTTCCCTGGTAAGTATTTATATATTTTTCCGCTTCTTCAACAATCGGTGTTTTTTCTGAAACAACAGTTTTTCCGTCTGACTTAATATCATAGGTTATGGTATATGCAGTAAGAGTATTCATATCGCTGTCATACATTTCTTTAATAAAATATGTAACATTAGTATTTCCAGATTTTTTAACCTTAAAATTCATAGATACAAGCTGTGTACGGGATGAAAAGCTTGCATAATTTGATATATCAGAGAAATTAAAAGTCATATATCCGTCAAGATTTCCATTATAAATCACACCGTTCAAATTATCAAAATTAATAGAATCAGTGTCAATTTCAAGGTAATCTGTATCATAAAAAACATATGCCTGCATACCCATTACATCTTTTGATGCATCAGCAATATACATTGAATATGTAAATGTGTCCCCCACAGCAACAGAAGCAGCATCGTTAATTTTCACTTCTTCCGCCGCATTTGCATTTAGAGGTACAGCGCAAAGCATCATAAGTGCAGAACAACAAGCTAACGTAGTTTTAATCTTTTTAAACATAAAATCAATTCCTTATATATAATACATTTATTATATAATATTATAAACAAAATTTCAACGAACTTATATAAAATTTAATTTGAATTTTATGTGATAATTTTAAAAAAGAAATAAATCTATGTTGAGTTATATTTTAAACATAAGATAAACACCATAAATTGTGGTTTAGCAGAGTGTCGGTCGGGCATTAAAATTTAGCTAACGCTAAATTATCCTCCCAAAAACAAAAAAGTTTACTCAATTTTTTCAAAAATTGCGGGTTGGGGCAGCGCCCATAAAAATCTTCCGATATAACAA
>NZ_JBBNJY010000078.1:0-3286 GCF_040093295.1 Ruminococcoides bili | reverse complement strand
TGCGAAAAAAGTGTTATTGAACACATTTGTGATGGTGTACAGTCGGCAATTGAGTGGTGTAAAGAGCATTGGAAATTTATTGCTACAGTAGCCCTTGTGGCAATTGCAGTTGTTTTGCTTTGTACAGGCATCGGTTCAGGTTTAGGTGCTGCAATTATCGCCGGAGCCTGTTGGGGTGCTATTTTAGGAGCAGTGATTGGAGGTGTCTCAGGAGGGATAAACAGTGCTATTCAAGGCGGATCATTTTTTGATGGGTTTGAAAGTGGAGCTTTTGATGGTGCTGTAGGTGGTGCAATTGGCGGAGCAATTACAGGCGGACTTACATTTGTAGCAGGACCGGCATTGTCTATGGTTGGAAGTATTGGCAGAGGAGCCGGAATAGGTGCTTTGTCAAACGGTGTTTCAAATATGTGTGTTACAACCATAGACTATCTCGCAGAACACGGAAATCTCAATGGTGCCTTAGATGACATCGCTATATCAGGTTTCTCCGGAGTATTGAGTGGTGGAATTATAGGTGGTATAAGCGGGGGACTTCAATTTAAAATAAACGATTTTCATTCGGGTTTAGAAAATACAAATAATAAAAATTTTGTCGATTCTATGAGCCCTGAAGATGCAAGCAGATACGATGACTTTTGGAAAAATAATGGAATAGGTTCTGAGAAAACTTGGAATGAATATAAAAATGCTAATCCAGAAAATAGTATTGATGATTATTTAAAATTAGTTAAAGAACAATCCCCTTGGCCGGATGGATATAATTCGGAAGAAAATATACTCATATTAAAGGAAGGTGATACTTTTAATATGGTATTGGATGAGCAACAAAGTGTTAGAGAACCTGGCGGATTTGCTTTAAAAGAAGATATTCCAAATGTCGATTTTGCAAGAAATGATATGGCTATAAAGGGTAGTTGGAAAACGGATTGCGGAAAGGTTGCTACATATCGAATAAGACCTGGTGTCGAGTTGAATGTAAGACAAGGTCCTATAGGTCCACAGATTGATCTCGAGGCAAATAAATATCTTCCGGGAAATTCTAATTTAACTCAGTATGAATTATTTAAGGGATTAACAGGAAATCGAATGGATTATATTGAATTTGTCAGTCTGAAAAGAATTAAATGATAGGTGGATAAAGTTAATATGGAAATTAATTTTAGTAGTGATAATAGGATAGTAAATTGGAAATATGAAAATAAATCATATAGTTATGTAGTTGAAGGAATTATATTTGCTACAGAAAGCAATGACATGATTTTTTTAGAAATATATGAAAATAAAACTTTTAGTTACAGATTTATTAACTTAAATGGTAAGGATATTCTTTGGTATGACGAAAATGGAAATTTAAAATTATTTGATAGTGATGGTCATTGTATAAATGAACATAGGTATAACGAACTGAAAACTGTGAAAGTTTCTAAAGATAATATTTATCTGATGTATAAAAATAGAATAAGCGTTTTGTCCAGAAAAGGAGACGAAATATCGAAGATATCTCCGCCATTTGGATATATTTTTTATCGCTTTATTGATGGAGAAAAATTATCTGTTATATGTCAAGGAAATAATAACACCGCTGATAAGTATGGAAGAAATGATTGGAAATTTAAATATGATTTTTTAAATAATACTTGGCATAAAGAATCTTTTGCTTATTGACTTTTCTATACAATGTCTTTTAACCATTAGTGAAATATGTATTTGCTGAAAGATTAAGTCTTAAGCTTTATAGAATGTAGTTCAAAAAATAATATGAACCATTTGGATCATTTTTTGATGGGTTTGAAAGTGGAACTTTTGATGGTGCTGTAGGTGGTGCAATTGGCGGAGCAATTACAGGCGGACTTACATTTGTAGCAGGACCGGCATTGTCTATGGTTGGAAGTATTGGCAGAGGAGCCGGAATAGGTGCTTTGTAAACGGTGTTTCAAATATGTGTGTTACAACCATAGACTATCTCGCAGAACACGGAAATCTCAATGGTGCCTTAGATGATATTGCTATGTCAGGTTTTTCGGGGATAGTTAGCGGTGGCATTTTAGGTGGTATAAGTGGGGGGATTCGATTTAATAGCCCATCCAAAACCGCTAAAAGTTGGCAAGGCAAGGATGATTATCCAGGTATAGATGATTATGTAGATGTTAATATGCATAAAGGTGATATACTTTATCGTGGAGAACCGAATGGCACAGAATATTTTACCACATTAGATGCGATTGAAGACTCTGGACGAAATGCTACTACCTTATTTGAAGGCTTACAAGTTAAGCCTCATCCAATTTATGGGTTTAGAGGACAAGTTAGTGGGTATAAATTTACAAAAACAGTAACCGTAGGATATGGTCAAGCACTAGCTAATCCGCAATTTGGTACAGGTGGGTTAGAGCAATTTTATGTGCCAAATGTTCAAAAGTTAATTGATAAGGGTATATTAGTGCTTGTTGAAACAATAAATTTGACGAAGTGAGGATAAAATGGACTTAAAATCTGGATTAATAGAAATTAACGGTGAGATTTTTACTCCCGGATATACATTTGAAAACTTTCAAAAATCTACTTTTTTTGAAGGGCAAGATGGGGTTAGAATTATAAGATTAAATAAAACTGTACAAATTAGTGGAAACAATTTTATCACTAGTCTATTCTTCCGTAACAAAATTTTGTATATGATATCAATGGTTTGTGTTGATATTAATCCTTCTTTTTCGGAAGAAATTAAACGCAAGCAGTTCCATGATGCGATTCTTGCTAAGAACGGATTAAGCCCAGAAACTTTTTTTGATTGGGGTAACATTAAATCTGTGTACGATCCAAAAGGAAACGTTAGCAGCATTAATATAATATATAACGCTGGTAAGTAATATAAAATTAAAAGTATGTGTTTCTATGAATAATATTACATAAAGAAAAAGTTAGTGGTGCAGGTGGCTTTTTCTGACATCCAGATAAGTTTTTAAAATCGTATAGTTGGTTAATGGAAGATTATTAATTTTTGAGGTTTTTTATAGATATGAATTTAGATGCTTTAAAAAACTATTTACACAATTGAGAGATTACTTTGAATTGCATCATGACAATTCTGTTATTAATATGCTCAAGTTAGTAAAAAATACTGTGAACGTACTAGAATCGGGTGAATCTGAAGTTTTCAAATCTGAGTATGTTTTGGAATTATATAAATCGCTGTGTACCGGAAGAGTTGACTTAACGGAGTATTACATTTGAGATAATGATTATAACACGAGAATGAAGTTGAATGAAGCCTTTTGAAAGAATA
>NZ_JBBNJY010000077.1:0-3425 GCF_040093295.1 Ruminococcoides bili | reverse complement strand
TTTTTCAAAATATATTTATATCTTTGAGCAGAGGGAGAATTTTGAACAGCTTAAGCATTTTTTCGGCTTTATCAAGTTTTTCCTGTTTTTCACAAGATAAAAACGGGCGCAGAGCATTTAAAAGCCTTGTTGTATCGTCCTCACAGCCGATTGATTTAACGGCGGGCAGAATTTTAATAAGACTTTTTGCAATGTCGTCGTTCATAAAATCCGTGGGCAGGGAAAGCTCGTTTTTCTTTTCGGGAGGCTGTGGTTTTTCGGGTGCGTTTCCTGAAAGACCGAGCTGCTTGCCGAGGCTTTGCACCTGTCGCAAAGCCTCGGGATTGCTGAGTATTTCGTTTATTTTATCCTGAATATCTGCCATGGCGGGTTTTACTTCCCCTTTCTCAGCATTTCAATTATTGCTTTTGCCTGCGGGCTTTCCAAAAGCTCTTTTGTTTTTTGCGGGTCGTTTAAAATTTCCTCCACTGTTTTTTGAGTTTTACTGTCGGCATTTTTAAAAATGCTGTTTGTATTGCCCTTTTTTGCAGCGGATTTCAGCTCGTTTTCCGACAGGTTGAGCTGTTGCGACATTTGTTTAAGCATATCCTGCATATTCTTATTATCAGCCATATAAACACCTCGGATAATAATATGCGTATTTATATATTTTTATAACACTTAGCTTTAGTTTTGCGGAGGTAAGTATGAGAATTTTAGTTTTGTCCGATACACACGGAGATTTTAACAGAATGATGAAAGCTGTTACCGAGCAGCCGACTGCAGAGGTTATTATTCACTGCGGCGACGGCGAAGAACAGGTTGAATATTTAAAACAGAATTTTAAGGATAAAATGGTTGTCGGCGTGCGTGGCAATTGCGATTGGGGCAGTATGCTGCCTGCGACCGAAACCTTGAGAATAAACGGAAAGACAATTTTTATAACCCACGGTCATTTGTATAACGCAAAGGTGGGACTTTACACAATTATGTGCGCCGCACGAGAGGCAAAAGCTGATATTCTCTGCTTCGGTCATACTCACTCTGCGCTTTCTATGTACGAGGACGGACTTTATGTTCTTAACCCGGGCAGCTGCGGCGGATATATGGCAAGCTACGGAATAATTGATATTACCGACAAGGGTGAAATTATTACCAATACCGTAGCTGTAAAATGATTTTTGTAGCATTATGAACACTTTTGTGTTATACTAAAATAAGGTCGGGAGGCGAAAGGTTGAATTACACGGATTTTGAGTTTGACGAGGCTTTAAAGCAAAGGCTTGACAGCCTGTATTCACAGAACAGACAACCTCACGCAATAGTAATTGAGGGCGCAGACGCCGAAAAATGCAAGGGGCTTGCAACCTTTCTTACAATGAGGGCGGTGTGCAGAGCCGAAAATAAGCCTTGCGGAAAATGCGAGCAGTGCATAAAAGCAAGGGAAAAGGTGCACCCTGACATTTACTATGCCCAACCTGAAAATAAATCTCAGATTTATTCCATTGAGCAAATGCGAGATATTATTGAAAACGCAAGTATTCGCCCGAATGAGGCGGATATAAAGATTTTTGTGTTTGAAAGTGCAGATACAAGGCTTTCGCCTGTGGTACAAAATTCATTTTTGAAGTTGCTTGAAGAACCGCCGCAGAATTGCCTGTTTTTGTTGCTTTGCAAAAATTCAAGAGGATTGCTCAACACTATTTTGTCACGCTGTACCGTGCTTACCGTTAAAGGTGAAGAAAGCTACAGCGAGCAGGCAACCGAGCTTGCAAGAGCGGTGGCAGAGGGAACGATTGCGCCGAGCGAGTGGCAGTTGCTGTCGGCATTGACAGGCTTTTCCGACAGAAAACTTGCAGACGAAACCCTTGCCGTGCTTACGGTGATTTTCAGAGATTGCATAGCGGTTGCACGGGGAATAAGTGCGAGAATAGACGGTCAGCTTGCACAAAAGCTGAATAAAAGAATAACTACGGGTATGGCTTTGCAGCTTGTAGAGGCAACCGAGCTTGCAAGGCAGAAAATACCGCAGAATGTAAATATGGATTTGCTTTCCGCTTTTTTGAGCGGGGAGTACAGGAGGATAATATGGCAGAGGTAATCGGAGTCAGATTTAAAGAAGTCGGTAAGGTCTATTACTTTGACCCGCTTGATAATAAGTTAAGCGCCGGCGATATGGTAATTGTAGAAACCGCAAGAGGTCTTGAGTGCGGTAAGGTTGCCACACCGAATAAAACCGTTTCTGATGAAGAGCTTGCGTATCCGCTCAAGCCGCTTATCAGAATTGCAACCGAAAATGACCTTCGTCACCTTGAGGAAAACAAACTTAAGGAGAAGGAGGCATATAGAATTTGCGAGCAGAAAATTGCAAACCACAAACTTGAAATGAAGCTCGTAAGCGTTGAATGTACTTTTGACAACAGTAAAATTTTGTTTTACTTTACAGCAGACGGCAGAGTGGATTTCAGAGCGCTTGTAAAGGATTTGGCGTCTGTATTCAGAACAAGAATCGAGTTAAGACAGATAGGTGTGCGTGACGAGGCAAAAATGCTCGGCGGACTCGGTGTATGCGGAAAACCGTTTTGCTGTGCAAGTTTTATGGGCGAGTTTCAGCCTGTTTCAATAAAAATGGCAAAGGAGCAGGGGCTTTCGCTTTCACCCGTAAAGATTTCGGGTACTTGCGGCAGACTTATGTGTTGCCTTAAGTACGAGCAGGACGCATACACAGACCTGTTAAAGAAAACTCCTAAGGTTGGCGCAATAGTCAATACACCTGACGGAAAAGGTCTTGTAGTGGAAAATAACCTTATTGCCCGCACGCTTAAGGTTAAACTGAACAACACTCCGCCCGAAGCACCGGCAAAGACTTTTAATGTAAAGCAGTGCAAAATTGTTAAAGACGGCTACATTAAAGTCGATAAAGAAGAAATGGAAAAATTAAAAGGGTTAGAGTAAACTAACCCAAAATACCTTTTGGAAAATATTTATTTTTGAAAAATGTTCTAAAAATATTGCATTTTTAAAAATATATGTTACAATATAGGTGTAATATTTCACAGGAGGTGTTTTTGAATGGCATACCAGATTAGTGATGAGTGCATCAAGTGCGGAGCTTGTGCTGAGGAGTGTCCTGTAAGCGCAATTTCTGAGGGCGATGACAAGTATGTTATCGACGCTGATGTTTGTGTAGAGTGCGGAGCATGCGAGGCAACTTGCCCGGTAGGAGCACCTGCTCAGGCATAAGTTAATACTTAATGGAATTTAAAGACAGCAAGGATTTTTCCTTGCTGTTTTTTGTTTGGGCTTTTATAAAAAGTTTGGAGAAAATTATTGAAAAAAGGTTTTGTACTAAATGTTGGGGTAACAATAATAAATTATGGTTTAGCGGAGTGTCGGTTGGGCATTGAAATTTAGCTAACGCTAAATTATCCTCCCAAAAACAAAAA
>NZ_JBBNJY010000076.1:0-3653 GCF_040093295.1 Ruminococcoides bili | reverse complement strand
AATAAAGGATAACTTACAATTATCTTCTATTTGCAAGACTTTTTATAATAACTATTTACTATTGTAAGTTTATAAATATAGGATAATTTGTTATTGTCCTTTGTTCAGAGGAGGGATAGCATGAAAATTTTGAAATTTTGGGAGCAAACTCATATTCCAATTTCACAGACAGTGTTAAATGTAGTTCTTATTGCTCATGTATGCGAACCACGCGGTCACATGAACATTACGCAGCTTCAGTGTAGCAAAACAGAGCGTTTTTCAATAGACGAATTCAACGAAATATATCAAGGTATTGTTTCTGCAGGATATTTTGTACAAAACATTTACTTCAACGAAATTGACTTTATAAATGACTATATTGAACATCCGGACCGTTATAAAAATAGCTTAATATACACTTTAGCTAGAAACGGTTTGGGTGATAATAAAAAAACAATTATCCCATCATTCTGTGAACTGCTTGGTCTAAGATATACAACTTCTCCTTCATTATCGTGTGCATTGGCCCGTAATAAATATTATTTTTCAACATTATTTAATGCTCAAAATGTGCCTGCACCAAAGAGCTGGCTGTATACTGACAATGGAACTTGGATGAATGGATCACCAGAAAATGGAACAAAGGTTATCTGCAAACCAACTTCTGAGTCTGCTAGTCAAGGAATAAGTGAATCCAAGATTATTACAGTTTCTCCTGAACTGAGTACTAATCTATTAGGTTCAAGATATATTGTTCAAGAGTATATCGAAGGTTTTGAGTGCGAAGTCCCAATATTTAAAGTAGGAAATAATATACATGTTTTTCCGCCAATTGGTATCGATCTTCAAGGAAAGAGTATTTTGGATGAAGATGCTTCCGAACAAAATCAATATGGTTTCTACAAATTAGACAAATGCTTATCATCGGAAGTTGTGACCACCATTCAAAAAACTGCTGAAAGAGCTTTTCGTTTATTAAAGATGGATGTGTATGGACGAATTGATTTCCGGATTACACAAAATGGACAACCGTTCATATTTGATGTTTCTACAACACCATACACCACAAGACATAGTTCCTTTGCGTATGCATTCGAACAGTTGGGATTTGAATACTGTGATATCTATCGTGCAGTCATTTCTGCAGCACTAATGCGCGGAAAAAGGTTCACCTAGAAGGACAGGAATTGCAAATCTGATAGGAGAAAACCGCGTCCCCAGAAATAGCATGAGTCATCTTGCACATGGCTACATGCTGTATGGATTATCCTATGATACTCAAACGGATCACCGTTAATGATTTTCTGAGTAGTTAATAAATCTTCTTGAACAAGTTGCCTCTTCTGAAGAATTATTCGATAGTGACGAAGGAGTGGTGGATCCAGTGATTTTAGTATCTCTAAGGATTCTTTTGCACTTGCAACATCCCCCTTCAGCAAGGCATTTGCATAGTTCAAATCATGTAAATAGTACTGGTAGAATTCATCAAGGTAAGGAAGTAACCTATTAGCGTTGGCTAGCTCAGATTCCCATGTATCTGTCTGACATAGCATAGATAAACCTATATAATTGAATAAAACCACATGCGATACCTCTTCATACTGATGTTCTATTATTTTTGAAAACCGGGTTACAGCTTTGTGTGCCGCAAATATAGTTTTTTCTCGATTTTCATCAGCATTTCTTTCCTCAGTTAGATAATCCAGCAGTATTTGATTGTTTTCCACTTTGTATTGGCTTGGATAATACCAACCGTCACTATTGTTCATCATTAAAACACACTCTTCTACAGCCATCTTTGCAGTAGGGTACTGTCCTGAGACAATGGCATTTCCAGAATGATTACACAGTGCCATATATGTGCCATTTCGATTGCAGTGTTTTCTGTGGAATTGAATGCTTTGCTCAGTCTGTCTACATGCAACTATAGCTGCGTAATATAATGCTGCTTTGCGATTATAGCATGCCTCAAATTCATCAAATTCAGTAATTCCCATATGATCCTGAATTATTCGAATAATCTTATTTTTGAGTATATTGACCTTTTTGTGATCATTAGAGCGATCAATATACGCATCCAACAATACCAATGCAGCTCGACAATATTGTTCATCCTCAGAATGGCATATATCCTCAATGGTATTATAGAGTTCATCAGCGGATTGAATTATCATTCCCAAATCTTCTGCTAACTGAATTTTACATAAAAGTATTAGTCGTTGACACTCGGCTAGACACGGTGGAACAATGCGGCTAGGAGTGATTGCTTGGAAATGAAGTAATGCACTCCTGTAATTATATTTTGTAAATTCTTGATAGCCTTGAATAAACTCATCTAGAACCTGATGCTGAGTGTCAATGGCACTAATAGGAAGGCCACTGATGAGTGTTTCGATTTTATCGAGGATCTTATAAACATCATCAGTACTTCCAATTTCAGTGGAGCGTCTAAAATAAGCTAAAAGAAAAAGTTGCCATGCTTCTACAATCGTTTTCGTATCGGATGATTGTAAGCTTAGAGCTAAGTGCTTTCCTCGAGAATAATAATCTTCAGGATGACGTTTTTGCAAAAATTCAGAGAATCTACGATGATAATATCTCTCCTTTCTTGCAAGTTTAACTTTGAAGTAATTCTTAATGTTATCGTTAACGAAAAGAAACTTATTATCACCTTTAATAAACATCTGATCTTCAGCTAGTTGGAGATATTCTTCAGCTAGATATTCTGTTTCATACTTGTCTTTCGGTGTGGAATCTAGAAAAAAAGCAGCCTCGTCTTTTGAAAAATAACTATCAATTATTGAAAGTGGCCCCAGTATTTGGCGTACTTCTTGTTTTTCTGTAGGCAAACAATCACACCTACGATCCATGATTTCGATGAAATTATTAGCGTTTTCGCCGCTCATGGAATAATAATTTGCTGCCATAAGAGCCAGCGAGATATCGTTTCCAGCACAGGCGCGAATATCTTCGATGCAAATTCTCTCTGCATGACCATTTTCGCGAAGAATATGCAATATGCTTTCGTCAGGAATATCAGGGGTCTCTACATATTTCCAAATAATCGGAACCTCTATAGATTGCTTACTTTGAGCAACAATCAATACATTCAAATGATACTCAGACAACAATCCCAACTGTGGATGCATTATTTTTTGAAACAATTGTTTTGAAGGTGTGTCCCACATTTCAAAGTTGTCCGCTACAAACAGAATTCTTTGATTACCATCTATCTGATTTTCAATATTAGAAATAATAGCTTCTTCGCTTGGTGTTAGGATGTAGTTTGTCGAAGTCACGCTAATTGAAGTTCCGAACTCAAGTGAAATTGGTACAGGTAAAAAGCTAATACCAAACGAAATATCACTCCCGAGTTTAAGTTTCTTTTTTGAATATAGTTTAGTGCCAATATGCCATGTTAGATACGGCGATAAATTAGGATCAATCCCCTCAATGTAGAAGATAGTCCATCCTTCCATAAGTTGATTGGCCAAATTAAGGGCAATAGTTGATTTACCACTTCCAATATCCCCATACAATGTGATACCTTTATCCTCATCGTCAGTTATTAGTGTTTCATAAAGATCATCAACTATTTCCTGTTCGAATTCAGCTAAAGACATGTACTCACCTCAAAATCAACATTATATAATTGTAAGTTATCCTTTATT
>NZ_JBBNJY010000075.1:0-3881 GCF_040093295.1 Ruminococcoides bili | reverse complement strand
CCGATCTAAAAGGTCGACCAAACTTTTATAATTGCTTTTCCAATTTATTCCGCTAAACCGTAATTTTAAATTTAAACACAACAAAACCGCTCAATGACATAAAAGGTCAATGAGCGGTTTATATTTTTTTAAGCGGAATATTTTCTTATTCTAAGGTAAATTCCCATATCGTCAGCAATCTTCTGACAAGCCTTTATATCTTCCTGTGGAATAGTATCGACTATTGAGAATTGAGTGTGACCAAAGTATTTTTTTGCGTCTGTCGCAAATTTCAGCATTGATTCATATGCATTTTCAAATACAGGTCTGCACACCTCGTCATATTTTTCTGACGAACAGGTGTTAAGACTGATTGATACAGAGTCAATGTATTTTGACAAAAGCTCTGCAACAGGCTTTTTGTTTATAACATCACCAAGACCGTTTGTATTGAGTCTGAGCTTAATATCCGGGTGCTTTTCTCTGACATACTGCGCAGTAGCAATAAGATTATCGAGAGCATTGGTAGGCTCGCCGTAACCGCAGAACACAAGTTCTTTAAAGCCTGTAAAATCAAAATCATCTACAGCTTTTTTGATTTCTTCAATGCTCGGATCGTGCTTATGCCACAGTGTATCTGCATTACCGATTGCATCGGTATTATTGCGAATACAAAAAGTGCATCTGCACGGGCATTTGTTAGTCAGATTAGCATAAATTGATGTTTTATAAACATAAAGTATGTCAGCCATTTATTTTCTTCTCCCTTATAAATACATTATATGTCACCGTTAATCATTTTTATAAAATAATTATGTACGGTTAAATCATTATTTAATTCAGGGTGAAAAGCAGTTACCAACTGTTTCCCCTGCCTTGCCGCTACTGTTTTTCCGTCAACTTGAGCAAGAACTTCTACACCGTAGCCAACTCGGCTTATATACGGAGCTCGTATAAAAGTCATAGGAATTTTTCCTTCGTTCGCAAAGCTGTCTTCGGCATAAAAACTTCCGAGCTGTCTGCCATAGGCATTTCTTACGGCCTCAATATTCATAGAGCAAAAATACTTTCTTGTATCATTCTCTATGCTGTCGGCCAAAAGCAATAAGCCTGCACAAGTGCCAAAAGTCGGCAGTCCGTCATTGATCAACTTTTTAATCGGCTCAAAAATCCCGAGTTCAAAAAGTAATTTTCCGATAACGGTGCTTTCGCCGCCCGGAATTATAAGACCGTCAAACGGCTTTTTCAAATCATCTAAACAACGAATTTCAAAAGAGGACACACCGAGTTTTGCAAGCATTTGTTCGTGCTCGATAAAAGCTCCCTGCAAAGCAAGTACACCTATCTGCATAATTATTTGCCTCTTTCAGCCATAAGGATTTCAATTTCCTGCTCGTTAATTCCTACCATAGCTTCGCCTAAATCTTCTGAAAGTTCAGCAAGCATTTTAGCGTCATTAAAGTTTGTAACAGCTTTAACAATAGCAGACGCTCTTTTTTCGGGATTACCCGACTTAAAGATACCCGAGCCGACAAATACACCCTCTGCGCCGAGCTGCATCATAAGCGCAGCATCAGCAGGAGTAGCAACACCGCCGGCAGCAAAATTAACAACAGGCAATTTCTTATTCTCGTGAACATACAAAACCAAATCATACGGAACCTGTAACTGCTTTGCAACTTCAAAGAGTTCATCTTTTGCCATAGATGCGATTCTGCGAATTTCAGACTGCATCATTCTCATATGACGAACAGCCTGCACAACATCGCCTGTACCAGGCTCGCCCTTTGTACGAATCATAGATGCGCCCTCGTTGATTCTTCTTAATGCCTCGCCTAAATCTTTGGCGCCGCATACAAAAGGTACATCAAAAGCGGTTTTATCAATGTGATACTTATCATCTGCAGGAGATAAAACTTCGCTTTCGTCAATGTAGTCAATCTCAATTGCCTGTAAAATCTGTGCTTCTGCAAAATGACCGATACGGCACTTTGCCATTACAGGAATAGAAACTGCGTTCTGAATACCTTTAATCATCTTAGGGTCGCTCATACGAGAAACTCCGCCTGCCGCACGAATATCAGCAGGAATTCTCTCTAATGCCATAACTGCGCACGCACCCGCAGCCTCGGCAATCTTAGCCTGTTCGGGAGTTGTTACATCCATAATAACTCCGCCCTTGAGCATCTGCGCAAGGTTTTTATTTAATTCAAATCTGTTTTCCATTTATTATACTCCAAATTTCAAAAATAAGCAAATATGCTTATTTTAAAGCAAGTTTTTTCTTAAAATCAATTCTGTCAAGGGCAAAACCAAGAACTATAAAGATTAATGCGCCCATACCCGGCTGTAACCACCAAGTAGCAAGCTCTGCAACTGCGCCTTCAAAGCCATACATAAGACCGTTCGCAATGAAGTAACCGCCGACTGTAACCATAGTAGTCGGAATAAGCATTAAAAGTGATGACCAGTTAATAATCTTGTTGTCCTTGCCGTGTTTTTTCATAGCCATTCTGCAAAGAACAAACGGAACAGCATTAAAAGCCTTGATGATAGCAGTAGGAATTGCCCACTGCGGATAACCGGAAATCAAGTCTGCAAGCGCACCGCCGATTGATGAGGCAATGATACCGTAAGGACCGGGCAAAATGCTTGCGGCAAGATAAATCATTGAGTCGCCTGCGTGTGAATATCCGAACATTGACGGAATTTTAATAAACGCAGTTGTAACTGTTACCAAAGCCGCACACATTGCTGTAATTGCAATGAGCTTTACATTAATTTTTGACTTAGATTTTGAAATTGTATTTGATTCCATAGTTATCCCTCACAAAAGTATTTTTAAGTGTTTTTCAAACTCAATGCCCTCATTGCGGTCAATACCCAACGCTACGGTATCACGCAAAGAAGTTTCTATGAATTTTACTGCCAGACTAACGGTATCTCTCAAAGTGTCGCCTCTTAAAAGTCCGGAAAACATTACCGAGGCAAACAAATCTCCCGTACCCGAATAGCTGCCGCCTATTTTTTTACAGCTTACACTAAACACCTCATCTTTGGATGCAATAAGATTTTGCACATACATTGTACCGTCAATATCTTTGTGATCAATGCCCGTAATTATTACGATTTTTACGCCATAACGATTAAGCAAATTCTTGCCAAGCTCTGCGATTTTGTCCATAAAATCGGGCTTGTCGGCATTTTTTATAAATTCGCAGTAATCAACATCGCAAAGAATACAGCACTCTGTAAGATTCGGTGTAATAACATCGGCAACCGTCACCAATTTTTTCATTTTACAGGCAAGAGCGTCTGTAAAAAGGCTGTAGGTTCTGCCGCCGTCACCCATAACAGGGTCCACAAGTACAAGCGTGTTCTCTGTTTCAAAGCTGTTTATGAAATCAAGAATTTTATCAACCTGTTTTTCGCTTGATAAAAAGCCTGTGTAAATGCCGTCGGGCTGAAAACCGAGTTTTTTCCATTCCGATGTGTAGTAATCGAGCTTGTCGGTGCAGTCGTTGCAGTAAAAACTCTTAAAGCCGGTCTGGCTTGTAAGCACCGCAGTCGGCATAGGGCAAGCCTGAATACCCATTACGGAAAGCACGGGTATAGCCGCAGTAAGCGAGCATTTTCCAAGACCTGAAAGGTCATTTATTAAAACAGCTTTTTTTGTCATTAAATCACGCCTCAAATTTCTGAACAGTTCAACATTTATCTTGTGATGTTCCCATTATACAACAATAGTGTCACTATTAAAATAGACAATTTTCGTAAATTTTATAAGGACAGTTTATAAAATATAAAAAATCCGTCTGCTTTTTTATGTGGTGACCCCCAAAAGTTAGATTTGAAAGCGTAGTGGCTTTTAGCTGCTACGCTTTTGTTATGCAACTAAGGCA
>NZ_JBBNJY010000074.1:0-3955 GCF_040093295.1 Ruminococcoides bili | reverse complement strand
AGAAAGCACTAACCGGGCAACCCTTTCGGGCTACCCGGTTTTTCTTTTTGAGGGTGTTAATGCGACAGCCCCTTTTCTGGATTTCTTAAAATATCTGCGATGAGATTTGCTAAACTTCTTTTGCTCTTGTTTGCGAACAGCTTCAAAAGCCCAGATAACTTGCCGAATCCAATGATATTTATCAACAATTTGAGTAGCATTTTTAAACCAAACAGATGAAATATTAGAGTAAGGTTTCTATATATCAGAAACAAAGTACTTAACCTTACTGCGTTCGACTTTTGAAAATGCGTTAAAGTATTTAGTGAGATAACTTTCATATCTTTTTGGAAGAATATCTAAAACCACTTTGTTAACAGGGTCAGTGAGTATACATTGATATTTTTCACGGTTTGTATTACCTTTGAATTCATCAATAGAAAGAGCGACAGGAAGTTTTTTAGGAGAATATGAAACGAAATCAAATATTCTGATAACAGTACTAACAGAGAGGTTAACCTCTCTGGCAATAGATGAAAATGAAGTTATTTCCCTTAATCAGTCAATGATATATGTCGAAAGCCTGTTAGTCATACGGTGATAACGAGGAAGAAACGAGTTGTTTTCAGCAAAGCGCTTACCGCAAGAACAACGGTATCTTCTCTTTTTAAGATGAATAAAACATTTCTTACCAAAAGCAGGAATATCCTTGATAACTTGTACACGATAATCGTGTATGGTATTAGTTATTGCATTACAACACGGGCATTTGTGATGCTTGCGTTTTAGTTGACAAAAAATATGTATTTTATTATCTGTGTTTTCAATATTTTTTATTTCAAGACCTTGCAAACCTGTTAATTTTTCGATACAATTAGTAAAGAGCATATTTGACATCCTCCAAAATGGTTGTTTAGTCACTTTCATTTTATAGGATTTTTTTCAAATATGCTCTACTTTTTTACTTTTTATTATTTTGTAGGCTCTATTTGTTGCTACCCCAACTTTTATTATAGAGCCACAAATTTTAAATTAATTAGAAAAAAGAATTTTATTTCTTGTAGAATTCCGATAATTTAATACAAATTTCTTAAAAGTATTAATAAAATCATAAAAAAAGTTATTGAAAAAAGTCGAATGTTATGTTATATTTAGTAACGTGCAAAAGAAAGGGTGACCATTATGGACGCAATTAATAACATTTTATATAGCATTACAGCGAATATTATATATGATATTGCAAAATCAATTAATGATAAAGCTTTCATAAAAAGAGAACAAAAAGATTATTTTGATAATGAAATAAAAAAGATTAAGGTACCGGAAGAATTTTTGTTATTAGCTGAAACGGGGATATTAGAAAAAATCCAAAACACTCCACAAATAGTCGATATGATACAAACTTACACACTTTATCAAGTTGGAATAAGCACTAAAGAATCTAGTCCTAGCTCTGAAAATGAATTCTTAAATGAATTATCAAATAAAATTTATAAATTATATGTACAGAACGAATCCTTGAGTTCAATTTCTCAATTACAAATTAATAAATATCTTAAATATATTACTAACAATGTTAAAGCTATTATATTCAATGGATTAGATCAACCTAATAAATCAGAAATTATTTTAATAACCAGTCGAATGAGCTTTTTATATAATAACATAGAACAAGAGCTTAACGATTTTAGAAAATTTTTGACACAAAATAATACTTTTAAGTTCGTCGCACAAAATAATAATTTTTTACAGATAAAAGATGAATATCATAATATATTGAAATCTAAAAATTCTGAAGCCCATATATATTTATTGGACAAATTTCAATTTGATAGATTTTATGTACCACCAATACTAAAAAAAAATAACATTGTTAATTTGTCTTTTGACAAAAAAATTATATCTGAAAAATTGATATACTTTAAGGAGCTTGAAACTGAACATATAGAAACTATAAAAGATGATATTGTAAAATACAATCGTTTTGAATATAATATTATGCTCAACAATATATATACTGACGATTACACTAAAGATCATTCAAATGATTGGAAACACATATTTGATAATAACAATATAGTATATATTACAGGTGGTGCTGGATATGGAAAATCTTTATTTTTACAAAAACTAATTAATGATTTTTCTGATTTGAATATTTTTAAAAGTGATGAATATTTGATAATAAGAGGTGAATTAAAATCGTTTTACCCAAACAACGCAGACTCTCCTATTTCTGTTGAAAGATTTCTGCAAAATAGTATGAAGTCTAGTACTTTGATGGATGAATCAAAAATTTCGCTTGAGTTAATAAGACATTATTTGCAAATGGGTAGGTGTATTATATTATTTGATGCTTTAGATGAAGTTGAAAAGACAAAAAGAGATGAATTACATGAAACATTAATACCTTTTCTGAAAAATCAAAATCCAAATAACAAAATATGTATTACTTCTAGAGATAGAGGATTTATTCCAGAAAATGATGTTGAGGTGATAGCGATTCAACCACTTAATGATAAACAAATAGAAAAATATGTAGACAATATAATATCATTAGGAAAATTTGAAAAAAATGATAAAGATACATTTATGAAACAAACTAAAAAATTAATTGATAAAGGTTTCTTAAATAGCTTTTTGGTTTTATCTTTATTAGTGAACATTTATAAATCTGAAAAAGAATTGCCTGAAAATAAACTGGAATTATATCAAAAATGCTTTGAATATATTTCTAACAAACGAGAAAAGGATAAAACGGTTAATAGGTATAATTGGGGGAAAATTGCTCCATTAATGAAGGATAATACTTTTATGGAATTAGCTGATATGTGTTTTCCAAATAATACCCCAGTGGATAAAAAAATCATTTTGGAAAAATTATTAAAAATTTATAAATCGAAATATGATAATGAGGTTAGTACCGAAAATGCTATTGAAGAATTTATAAAATTCTGTTCTGACCGAACAGAGTTGTTCGTTCCCGCTTCGGAAGAAAATAAATTCAAATTTTTCCATCGCTCGTTTTTCGAATATTTTTACTCTCAATATATATTTGTGCGATTTAACGACGAAAATCATATTTTGGAAAAACTTATGTTATTTGATGTTGACTCAGAAGTATTTGAATTGACAGTTGCAATGTTAAAACAAAAATCAGAAGAAAAATACCAGAAGATAATTGAACTTATGTTTATAAAAGCAAAGGAAGAATTAAATGATAAATATTCTAATTTCAATGTATTTAATATATTAATTTTGTCTATGCAAGTTGTCGATGATGTTATATATCGTAATGATTTTATTGATTTGTTAATCAAATACAAAGAAAAAATAGTAAAAAGCATGGATAAAATACACAATAGCGATATAATTTTCGAACTAATTAAAAGAGATAAATTGTATTGTGAAAAAATTTGTAACAGTTACTATAATGAAGCTATGATATCTGTTTTTTCTATCCTTTTAAATATAAACTTTAATAATGATAATGATATATGGAGGGATAAAAATATTTCGTTTCAGCAAATATTTCAACACGCATTGCGTTTAAGTGAAAAATCTTTTTACACTAATCTATTTATTGAAAATGTGGATATTACTGGTGCATTAAACGTACTCGACAATAATAAAATTGACAACATATGCAGAAATGCTGTGACTATAAAAAAAGTTAGTAATACAATGATAAAAAAGTATCAGTCAGTTATTAAAAATTTTAATAGCGAATGTATAGGTGACTTCAATACTGATGATTAGCAAGTTATATATATTATATCTTATAAAAGAAATTTTACTTAAATTAATTATATCAAGAAACATTTATCTTTACAAAAATAACCATATTTACCATATTTCATAATAACAGGGGCTGTCGCAAATGAGTGAAATTTGAAACGGTCCCTATTTTTTTGATAGATTAAGTTTTAGTAAGAATGAAATTTTAAAAAAGTTGAAAATATCTTCAATGGCATAC
>NZ_JBBNJY010000073.1:0-4030 GCF_040093295.1 Ruminococcoides bili | reverse complement strand
CAAGCATGCAAACAGCCACGCTGTTTGCACCTGATAAATTGTTGTATCGGAAGATTTTTATGTGCGCTGCCCAAACCCGCAATTTTTGAAAAAATTGAGTAAACTTTTTTTGTTTTTGGGAGGATAATTTAGCGTTAGCTAAATTTCAATCCCCGACCGACACTCCGCTAAACCATAATTTAACTGAAATTATCTGTTTATCAAAACATTTTGAACAGCTAAGATTCAAAATGTTTGAAACATTATAAGATAACCATATAACAAGAAATTCATATTATATAGCAGGGAGATATTAAAAAATAAGATTTATAAAGTGGTGAATAATATGAAAAAAGCAGTATTTGTTTTTGGTACTTTAACTTATACTCAAAGGGGAAGAGAGGCATTGCGACGGCGTGGAATTCTTACAAAAATTATTCGTACTCCCGTGCAATATCGTAATGGTTCATGCGGTTACAGTTTGTTGGTTATAAAGAGAGTCGATGAAAGCGTAGAAATACTAAGGGCAATGAATATACCTGTGCAGGGAGTTTATCCTGCTGATTTAGAATGATTTATTTCGATAACGGTGCAACAACTTTTCCAAAACCAAAATCCGTGGTAAATGCAGTTAATTATGCGATTACAAAAATCGGAGCTAACCCGGGACGAGGCGGCCATAATATGGCTATAAAAGCCTCTGATGTGCTTTTTGAATGCAGAAACAATGCGGCAAAACTCTTTGATATTGAAAATCCCGAAAATGTTATTATCACAAACAATTGCACAACAGCACTTAATACTGTTATAAAAGGAATTTTAAAACCCGGCGATCATGCGGTAATATCATCATACGAGCATAATGCTGTTGTGCGGCCTTTAGAGTATTTAAAAAGTAACGGAGTAGAATACTCTGTTGCCGATGTTGATTATAATGACACAGAAAAGACAATTGGTAATTTCAGAAAAGCTTTTAAAGAGAACACTAAACTTGTAGTGTGCACCCATGCATCAAATGTATTTGGTATAAAATTACCTATTCAACGAATAGCGGCACTATGTAAATTAAACGGAATACTTTTTTGCACAGACGCAGCTCAAACTGCAGGTATAATTCCGATTTCGCTAAAAAATTCCGATATAGATTATTTATGTACGGCAGGGCACAAAGGTTTGTACGGCCCTATGGGTACAGGTTTGCTTGTTATTAACAGCGATACTATTCCCGAAAGTCTTATTCAAGGCGGAACAGGCAGCCTTTCTGCACAAGTAAATCAACCCGAAATTTTACCTGACAAATTTGAAAGCGGAACTCATAATTTACTTGGAATAGCGGGACTTAACGAAGGCATAAAATATGTTATGAATAAATCACCGCAAAAAATATTTGACTATGAAATTAGTCTTGCAAAAAATCTTTATGACGGTTTGTCTAAAATTAAAGATATTGAATTATATACACCAAAACCCGATGATGACGGATTTGTACCGGTAGTTTCGTTTAATATAAAAAATACGGACAGCGAAAAAACAGCGCAAATTCTTAATGATAAATTTAATATTGCAGTGCGTGCCGGACTTCATTGCGCACCGCTCGCTCATAAATGCTTTGGCACGCTTGAAAAAGGTACTGTTCGTGCAGTTATTTCCTCGTTTTCGACACAGTTTGAAGTTAACTATCTTATTAAATCAGTCAGTCAAATTAATTATTACAAAAGAATGTAAAAAAGGTTGCAATTCAATGCTGTTGTGTGTTAAAATAAAGTAATGAAAAACAGAGGAGGTTAAAATGATGGAATGGATACAAAGCGTATTTGCTGTATTAAAAACCATTGAAATTCGAGATATTATTGATATTCTTGCTATTGCATTCATTATTTTCAGCCTTTTCAAGCTTGTAAAAGAAACCCGTGCGGCTCAGCTTTTAAAAGGTGTTGTTGCACTTCTTATTATATATTTAATATCATCACTTTGCGGATTGATGATGCTTACGACACTTCTCAGAACTTTTTTTGAGGCTTCAGTTATACTTGTTGCTATTATTTTTCAGCCTGAAATCCGAAAATATTTGGAACAAATGGGTAGAAATAATACTTATAAAAAGTATATAAAACTTATTACTCATCGAGAAAAAAGTGATGAGTGGAAAATGGCTGTTAAAAAATCAATAATAGATGCCGCCGATACAGCTTTGCTGTTTTCACATTCAAAAACAGGTGCATTGCTTGTTTTTGAAAGAGAAACAAAACTTTCCGATATAGCCGCAACAGGCACAATAGTTAATGCAGATACTTCAGTTGCACTTTTCGGAAACATATTTTTTAACAAAGCTCCGCTACACGACGGCGCAAGTATTGTGCGTGATGGTAAACTTTTTGCGGCAGGATGTATATTACCGCTTACAGATAACAAAAATGTTGATATAAATCTTGGAACAAGACACAGAGCAGGACTTGGCATCAGTGAGCAAAGCGATGCTGTGGTTTTGATTGTCAGTGAAGAAACAGGTGTTATTTCGCTTGCAATTAACGGCGTACTTTACCGCAATTTTACACGCGACAGACTTATCGATAAGCTTGAGGCATTGTTACTTGAAAATACTGACGATGATTCGGCAGCTGCCGGTTTACTCCAAAAGATAAGGAGGAAGTCGGATGAAGGAAAATAAAAGCAAAAGATCAAGATTCAGGGCTTTTGTACAGAGTACAAACTTTTTATTTATCGTATCAATTGTAATTTCGCTTGTGATTTGGATTTATATGAGTATAAGTACAGGAAACGATACAAGTTTGACTATTTCGGATATACCTGTTCAGGTTGAATTGTCCGAAGATGCTGTTAATAACGGTCTGCAAGTTTTTTCGGGCAGTGATTATAAAGCCTCACTTACAGTTACAGGTAACAGAGCTGTTGTGGGTTCGTTACAGGCGTCTGATATTACCGTCAAAGCAGCTGCCAACTATGTTGATTCTGCGGGCAATTATACATTGTATCTTAATGCCTCAAAGAATGACCCTTACAGCGATTTTCAGATTTCATCTGCGATAAAACCGTCTACGATTGATGTTTTTATTGATTATCTGCGAGAAGCTACATTTGATATTCAAGAAAATGTTGTTTATAAAGTTGACGACGGTTATTATGCGTCAACCACACTGTCTTCAAAAACCATATATATTACAGGTCCGCAGTCTGAAGTATCTAAGATTTCTAAGGTTGTGGCTGCTGCGAATATAGACGGTACGCTTAATTCGTCACGCAAAGTTAATGCAGATATTATTTTGTACGATGCTGACGGTAAAGAAATTAATACGGATTTACTTTCTCTTGATTTTAAAACTGTGGAGGCTGCGATTTCTGTACTTCCCGAAAAAGAAGTTTCTTTAAAGCCGACATTTACAAACTTACCGTCAGGTTTACAAATTACCGACGATATGATTTCTGTTGAGCCTTCGTCAATACTGCTTGCAGGTACTGACGATGTATTGAATAAGACCGATTCGGTAAATCTTGCACCGATTGATTTTACATCACTTACAAATACAAAATCAATATTTGACCTTGCTGTTGAAATTCCAACCGATTGCAAGAATATCAGTAATACTTCAACTGCTAAGGTAACTCTTGATTTGTCGTCATTGTCAAGCAAAAAGCTGACAGTTGAAAAATTTATGGTACAGGGTCTTGCATCGGGATATTCTGCGGAGGTAACGCAAAAGAATCTTGAGGTTACAGTTTATGGCACAAGCAGTCAAATTGACTCTCTTAGTGCTTCGGATATAACCGCTGTTATTGATGTATCGTCTTCCGACGGTATGAAAGGCTCGGTTTCAATGCCTGTAACATTTAACATTGAGAACGGTTCTTCGTGTTGGGTTTCTGGTTCTTATAAAGCAAATCTTACAATTTCAGAATCATAAAAATACCCGTGGCTGTTGCCACGGGTTTATTTTTGCTCCTTGTCAAAGGTTGGGGTGAATATGGTTTAGCAAAATGATTTACCAACAATTATAAATGTTTGGTCGACCTTTTCAAAGGTCGTGGGGATCGG
>NZ_JBBNJY010000072.1:0-4288 GCF_040093295.1 Ruminococcoides bili | reverse complement strand
CCGATCTTTTTATAATTGCTTGATAAAGCAATCAGCTAAACAATAATTTAAAAATACTTCTTCGGCATTAAACATAACAAAACATTCTTGCCATATAATCCTCACAAACAGAGAGAGCAGACAGCTGCATGCTACCTGCTCTCTCTTAATTACTATTAATGCAAGATAAAAATTTTACTTTTTAACATTAAAAGCTTTCATCTGTGGATAAACTGCGCTGTCGCCAAGCTCTTCCTCAATTCTTAAAAGCTGATTGTACTTTGCAACACGCTCTGAACGGCTTGGAGCACCTGTTTTAATCTGGCAAGTGTTAAGTGCTACCGCAAGGTCAGCGATTGTTGTATCTGCTGTTTCACCGCTGCGGTGTGAAGAAATTGCAGTATAGCCTGCCTTGTGAGCCATCTTGATTGCCTCAAGTGTTTCTGAAACCGAACCGATCTGGTTAAGTTTAATAAGAATTGAGTTACCGCAACCAAGCTCAATGCCCTTTGCAAGTCTTTCTGTATTTGTAACAAAGAGGTCGTCACCAACGAGCTGAACTTTGTCGCCGAGCTCCTTAGTAAGCTGTTGCCAGCCTTCCCAGTCCTCTTCGTCAAGAGCATCTTCAATAGAGATAATCGGATACTTTTCAACAAGCTTTTTCCAATGCTCAATAAGCTCTGCAGAAGTAAACTTTGTGCCTGCCTTTGGAAGAACATACTCGCCCTTCTTGCTGCCCTTCCACTCGGAAGATGCTGCGTCCATAGCAATCATAAAGTCCTTACCCGGCTCATAGCCTGCATTCTTAACAGCCTCAAGAATATACTGAATTGCCTCTTCGTCGCTTGCAAGGTCAGGTGCAAAACCGCCCTCGTCACCTACAGAAGTAGCAAGACCCTTAGACTTAAGTAAAGCTGCAAGTGCATGGAATACTTCCGCACACCAACGCAAACATTCCTTAAAGCTTGGAGCGCCTACAGGCATAATCATAAATTCCTGAACATCTACAGTGTTTGCAGCGTGTGCGCCACCGTTAAGAATATTCATCATAGGAACAGGAAGTCTGTTGCCTGAAATACCGCCGAGGAATCTGTAAAGCGGAATGTCAAGAGCAGTAGCTGCTGCTCTTGCAGTTGCAATAGAAACGGCAAGAATAGCATTTGCGCCAAGATTTGACTTATCTTTTGTACTGTCAGCCTCAATCATCGCTTTGTCAACAGCATAAATGTCAGAAGCGTCCATACCTGTAATAGTATCGTTAATTACTGTATTAATATTTTCAACTGCCTTAGAAACACCCTTACCGAGATATCTGCTCTTGTCGCCGTCACGAAGCTCAAGAGCCTCGAACTCACCTGTTGACGCACCGCTTGGAGCAGTACCTCTTGAAACAGTACCGTCAATAAGAGTAACCTCTGCTTCTACAGTAGGGTTTCCGCGAGAATCAAGAATTTCTCTGCCAACAACTTTTTCAATTTCCAAATAAGCCATTTTTACAATCTCCTTATCTTCTTATTCGCAGACTTCCTTCCGGAAGGTCAGCAGTGCCCTCCGGCGAATAGAAGTAGAGGATTCATTGGAAGTCCACATGATTTATTCAATTAGTTAGTTTTAACTAACCGAATACATTATATACTACACTCAAAATAAAATCAAGTATTTTTTTACAATTTTATAAAATTTTAAAAATGACAGTTTAATTTAATTCTTGCATGTGTTATAATAATCAGTGCTGTTTATTATAACAAAAGTAAAAACAGTCTTTTATGTGACAGATTGTTTTTGTATTAAAAGTTACGGAGTAAAAAAATGGGTAGGAAAAATATAATAAAATCTAACCGAAAGGTTATAGCTGAGGGATTGCGTGACGGTGTTCCTATTGGACTCGGTTATCTTGCGGTGTCGTTTTCGTTAGGTATTGCGGCAAAAAATGCAGGACTTAACTTTTTTCAAAGTTTTCTTGCAAGTTTGTTGTGTAATGCGTCTGCGGGTGAATATTCGGGTTTTACGGTTATTGCTGCGGATGCAACATATTTTGAAATGGCGGTAGTAACGCTTATTGCAAATGCACGATATTTGCTGATGAGTTGTGCGCTAAGTCAGAGAATAAAAAGCGGCACTTCACTGATTCACAGATTGTTGCTCGGCTTTTTTATAACCGATGAATTTTTCGGAATTACAATATCAAGAAAAGGCAGTGTAAATCCGTATTATACATACGGAGCAATAATCTTTGCAGGACCTTGTTGGGCGGTAGGTACGGCGCTCGGTACAATAGCAGGTAATGTTTTGCCGCTTAGAGTTGTAAGTGCGTTAAGCGTAGCGCTGTTCGGAATGTTTCTTGCGATTATCGTGCCGCCGACAAAGAGCAATAAACCTCTTATGGGAATAGTTATTTTCAGCTTTATTGCAAGCCTTGCATTTGCTTATCTGCCTGTGATAAGCGAGATTTCAGAGGGTACAAGAACAATAATTTTAACTGTTATTATATCCGCAGCAGCAGCTTTGCTGTTCCCTGTAAAAGATGAGGAGGGCAGTGAAAATGTCGCATAATCCTTATATCTACATATTTATAATGGCAGGTGTTACATTTTTAATCAGAGTGTTGCCTCTGACCGTTGTAAAAAAACAATTCACAAATCAATTTGTAAAATCATTTCTATACTATGTGCCGTATGTAACGCTTTCGGTTATGACTTTTCCCGCAATTATCAATGCTACGCAAAGTCCGATAGCGGGAGCAATAGCCTTTGCGGCAGGTCTTGTGGCGGCTTGGTTTGATGCAGGACTGTTTAAGGTATCGGTAATCTGTTGCTTACTTGTATTTGTTTGTGAATTTATAATTTGCTGAATTTAAAATGAAGGTTTGAAGTTTGTAAATTGCATTTTGGTAAAAAATGTAAATAGATTTCAAACCTTTTCGTTTTGCATAAATTAATGAAAACGGAAGTTGTTTTATAAAAATTTACCGCTTTAATTCGATAAAGGAATTGTAATTTTATGATTTTAAAAAATTGGTACAAAATATACTTTTATACGCTAATAATCCGACTTTAATTGTTGACAAATTACGATAATAAGTATAATATATACTTATAACACAATTTGCCTACTATGAAAGGAAGTAATATATCATGGAAAAGCAGAATATTGATTGGGCGAATATCGGTTTTGGTTATATGCCTACCGGTGAAAGATTTGTAGCTAATTATAAAGACGGCAAGTGGGACGAAGGTGCAATGACAACCGATGCAACAGTCACAATGAGTGAATGTGCCGGTGTTTTGCAGTATGCTCAAACTTGCTTTGAAGGCTTAAAAGCCTATACAACACAGGACGGAAAAATCGTAGTTTTCAGACCTGACCTTAATGCAGCAAGAATGCAGGATTCATGCAAAAGACTTGAAATGCCTGTTCTCCCGGAGAATATGTTTGTAGACGCAGTTTGCAAGGTAGTAAAGGCTAATGCAGACTATGTACCTCCTTACGGTTCGGGTGCAACACTTTATCTCCGTCCGTATATGTTCGGTATTGGACCAGTTATCGGTGTTAAGCCTTCAACAGAATATCAGTTCAGACTTTTCGCAACCCCTGTAGGTCCATACTTTAAGGGCGGCGCAAAGCCTATCACAATTAAGGTTTCTGACTTTGACAGAGCCGCACCGCACGGTACAGGTCACATCAAAGCAGGTCTTAACTATGCAATGAGCTTGCACGCAATTGTTACAGCTCATGAAGAAGGTTTTGCCGAGAATATGTATCTTGATGCTGCTACCCGTACAAAGGTAGAGGAAACAGGCGGTGCAAACTTTATCTTCGTTACAAAGGACGGCAAAGTTGTTACTCCTAAGTCAAACAGTATTCTTCCTTCAATTACCCGTCGTTCTCTTATGTATGTTGCAAAAGAGTATCTCGGTCTTGAGGTAGAGGAGAGAGAAGTTTACTTTGACGAGGTTAAAGATTTTGCAGAGTGTGGTCTTTGCGGTACAGCGGCTGTTATCTCACCTGTTGGCAAAATCAACGACCACGGCAAAGAAATTTGTTTTCCAAGCGGTATGGAAGAAATGGGCCCTGTTACAAAGAAGCTCTATGAAACACTCACAGGTATTCAGATGGGCAGAATTGAAGCTCCTAAGGGTTGGATAAAGGTAATCGAATAATTACATATTATCGAAAATATAATTATAAAAATTTGTGCCCGAGCATTCTGCTTGGGCACTTTTTGCATATGTGAGGTTTTATCAAGGGTTGAGATAATTATGGTTTAGCCGTTTGCTTGATAAAGCAATCAGCTAAACCATAATAGATC
>NZ_JBBNJY010000071.1:0-4298 GCF_040093295.1 Ruminococcoides bili | reverse complement strand
TGAAAAGGTCGACCAAACTTTTATAATTAATTGGCAAATCAATTTGCTAAACCATAATTTATAAAACTAATCCAACATTTATAATAGAACCGTTTTAATATTGCATATGAAAAACGCATAAATTTATATGAAATGTTTTTTGGAGGAATTGGTATGAGCATATGGGATCTTTTTATCCTTGCGGTGGGCTTATCAATGGACGCTTTTGCTGTGTCTGTATGTAAGGGCCTTTCGCTCGGTAAAATTAAGCCTAAACATATGTGCATTGCAGGTGCGTGGTTCGGTGGATTTCAGGCACTTATGCCGCTTATCGGTTATTTTTTAGGCAGCTTTTTTGCAGAGATGATTGAAAAGTACGACCATTGGGTTGCTTTTGTTCTCCTTGCGATTATCGGCGGAAATATGATAAAAGAGTCTTTTGGCAAAGACGAAAAAGTCGATTCTTCAATGGATGTAAAATCAATGCTTTTGCTTGCGATTGCGACAAGTATTGACGCTTTGGCTGTCGGTGTAACTTTTGCTTTCTTGCAGGTTCAGATTGTTCCCGCCGTGTCGTTTATTGGTGTGATAACATTTATATTCTCTGCCGTAGGTGTAAAAATAGGCAGTTTATTTGGTACAAAGTATAAATCAAAGGCGGAATTGTTCGGCGGTATTGTGCTTGTGCTTATCGGTATAAAAATATTGCTCGAGGGCATTGGTGTATTAGGATAAAAATACAAAATTTTTTTAGAAAAAAGTCGTTTGTAATCGGTTATCGCCCTTTACTTTTGATATAAATTATAGTATAATTATCTGTAAAGCAAAGTTAGGCTTTGCTTGGTTACTTAATTAAAAAGGACAGGAGTGCAGAAAGCAATGATAAACGGTGCCGATATAATGGTAAAATGTCTGGAAGCCGAGGGTGTTTCAGTGGTTTTCGGATATCCGGGTGCGGCTATTTGCCCTTTTTACGATTCGCTTTATAATTCTTCAATCAAGCATGTGCTTGTTCGTCAGGAGCAGAATGCGGCTCATGCGGCAAGCGGTTATGCAAGATGCAGTGATATTCCCGGTGTATGTGTAGCAACTTCGGGACCGGGTGCAACAAACCTTATTACAGGTATTGCTACCGCTTATCAGGATTCTATTCCGATAATCGCAATTACAGGTCAGGTACGCAGTGATTTGCTTGGCAGAGATGTATTTCAGGAGGCTGACATTACAGGCGCTTGTGAGCCGTTTGTAAAGCACAGCTATCTTGTAAGCAAAACAGAAGATTTGCCACGAATTTTCAAAGAGGCTTTTCATATTGCAAAAACAGGCAGACCGGGCCCTGTACTTATTGATATTCCTATTGATATTCAGCAGAATGAAATTGAAAAGTTTGAATATCCCGAAACTGTAAATATTATCGGCTACAAGCCGAATACCAAAGGACACATTTTTCAGATTAAGCGTGCGGTTGAGGCTATCAAAAACTGCAAGCGTCCGATTATTGTATCCGGCGGCGGTGTTTTAAGCTCGGGTGTTAAGCCAAAATTTCAGGCTTTTGCCGAGAAAACAGGTATTCCTGTAATTTCTACAATGATGGGAATCGGCGTTATGCCGTCAGAACACGAGCTTTACCTCGGTATGCTCGGTACTCACGGTAAGCCTGCTGCAAACAGAGCTTTGCACGAGGCTGATTTGGTTATTGTGTGCGGCGCAAGACTTGGTGACAGAGCCGTGGCGGCGCCCGACCAGATGAGTAAAAGAACAACTGTAATTCACATAGACATTGACCCGGCGGAAATCGGAAAAAATGTTAAGACAGCTATTCCGATTGTCGGCGATATGATGAATGTTATGGATATGCTCAATGAAAACATTGGCGACTACAAGGTTCAGAACCAGTGGAGTGAGGCTGTTAAAACCTGGAAAAAGGATTTATTCAGAGAACCTCCTAAGTTTGACGGTTATGTAGAACCGAGAACGCTTGTAGGTCATTTGAGCGCAATGTTCCGTTCAAAGGCAATTTTGGTTGCCGATGTAGGTCAAAATCAGATTTGGTGTGCAAACAACTTCCGTATTCGTGAGGGAAGATTCCTTACAACAGGCGGTATGGGTACAATGGGTTATTCGGTTCCTGCCGCAATAGGAGCAAAGTTTGCAAGACCGAACAGAGATGTGCTTGTTGTCTGCGGTGACGGCAGTTTTCAGATGCAGTTAAACGAGCTTGCAACTATTGCAGGTAATAACCTTAACATTAAAATTATAATTATGCGTAACTCAAGACTCGGTATGGTGCGTGAGCTTCAGGATAACCACTACGGTCACAGACACAGTGCAACTATTCTTGAAGGTGATCCCGATTTTCTTAAAATTGCGGAGGCTTACGGAATTGATCATGCAGAGGCAAACTCAAATGAGCAGGCAGAAGAAATCATTAAACATATTGTTGATTCCGACAAGCCGTTCATTCTTGTGTGCGATGTATATCCCGACACTCCGTCGATTTAATGAGGTGTTGTTATGCAATATACTTTATCAATACTTGTTGAAAACCAGGCGGGCGTTCTTTCTAAGATTTCGGGTTTGTTTTCAAGACGAGGCTTCAACATTGACTCACTTGCGGTTGGTGTGACTACCGACCCAAATGTATCGAGAATCACTATTGTTGCAAACGGTGACGAATATGTTGTTGAACAGCTTGAAAAACAGCTTAACAAACTTATTCCCGTAATCAAGGTTAAAAGACTTGCCGAAGGTGATTTTATCAGCCGTGAGCTGATACTTATAAAAGTTCATTGTCCTGCTGCAAAGCGTGGCGAAATTCTCACCACTGTTGAGCTTATGCAGGGTAAAATAGTTGATTTCTCTACTACAAGCGTTACCGTTGAGTATTGTGAATGTTCAAGCCGTGTTGACACTTTGGTAGAGTTATTAAAGCCTTATGGTATCCGTGAGATTGTAAGAACAGGTACAGTAGCTCTTGATAAGGGTGCTACTGCAGTGTCCGTGTAATCTTGCAGATTTACATAAATCTTTTTATATAAACCGCATAGCGGTAAGGAGGATTTTTAAAATGGAAAATATGACAGCAAAAATTTTCTATCAGTCAGATTGTAACCTTTCTTTGCTTGACGGCAAAACAATTGCAATCATTGGTTATGGTAGCCAGGGTCACGCTCATGCTCTTAACCTTAAGGATTCAGGCTGTGATGTAATCGTTGGCCTTTACGAGGGTAGTAAGTCTTGGGCGAAAGCAGAAGCACAGGGCTTTAAGGTATATACAGCTGCAGAGGCTGCTAAGCGTGCCGATATTATTATGATTCTTATTAACGATGAGAAGCAGGCAGCTATGTACAAGAAGGATATCGCTCCTAACCTTGAGGCAGGCAATATGCTTATGTTCGCTCACGGTTTTGCAATTCACTTTGGTCAGATCATTCCTCCGGCAGATGTTGATGTTACTATGATCGCTCCTAAGGGACCTGGTCATACAGTAAGAAGTGAGTATCAGGCTGGTAAGGGTGTACCTTGTCTTGTTGCTGTTGAGCAGGATGCTACAGGTAAGGCTAAGGATCTTGCACTTGCTTACGCACTTGGTATTGGCGGCGCAAGAGCAGGTGTTCTTGAAACAACATTCAGAACAGAAACAGAAACAGACCTCTTTGGTGAGCAGGCTGTTCTTTGCGGCGGTGTTTGCGCACTTATGCAGGCAGGTTTTGAAACACTTTGCGAGGCAGGTTATGATCCAAGAAATGCTTACTTTGAGTGTATCCACGAGATGAAGCTCATCGTTGACCTTATTTATCAGTCAGGCTTTGAGGGTATGAGATATTCTATCTCTAACACAGCTGAGTATGGTGACTACATCACAGGTCCAAAGATTGTTACTGAGGATACTAAGAAGGCTATGAAGAAGATCCTTTCTGATATTCAGGACGGTACATTCGCTAAGGACTTCCTCCTCGATATGTCACCGGCAGGCGGTCAGGCTCACTTCCGTGCTATGAGAAGAAAAGCTGCAGAGCATCCTGCAGAAGTAGTTGGTAAGGAAGTTAGAAAGCTTTACAGCTGGTCAAACGAAGACAAGCTTATCAACAACTAATTTTATAGTTTACAGCTTATTTACAGCCTTGACTTTTCAGTCAGGGCTGTTATTTTTAAGGTTCTTTTTCATTAGTTGGGGTAAATTATGGTTTATCGGAGTGTCGGTCGGGCATTGAAATTTAGCTAACGCTAAATTATCCTCCTAAAAGCAAAAAAGTTTACTCAATTTTTTCAAAAATTGCGGGTTTGGGCAGCGCCCATAAAATCTTCCGATACAACAA
>NZ_JBBNJY010000070.1:0-4599 GCF_040093295.1 Ruminococcoides bili | reverse complement strand
ATTTCATTCTTACTAAAACTTAATCTATCAAAAAAATAGGGACTGTTGCAAATTTCACTCATTTGCGACAGCCCCTTTTAAAATCTTATTTTATCTTTATTAATCTTCGTAATGACCTTTGCAAGCATAAATCAGCAAATTATCTTGCTCATCTATATTGTAAATCAGTCTGTTTCCGTGATCTATGTGTCTGCTCCAAGCCCGTCCTTTTTGCAAGAGGGGCGCTCACAGGCGGCGCGGTGCTCTTCTCATCGGCTCACCGGAATGGAAATCTCGAAAACAGCGCCGCTATCCCCGTTGTAGGCACAGATCGTTCCCTTATGCAGGTGGATGATCTCCTTCGTCAGGGCAAGGCCGATGCCGGATTTTCCGCTTTTTCCCATGTAGAAGCGGTCAAAGATGTGGGGCAGGTCTTCCTCGGCGATGCCGTCCCCGTCGTCCTGTATCCGGATAGTCACGTGCCGCTTGTCCATGCGGCAGGTCAGGCGCAGCTCGCTGCGGGCATAGCGTATGCCGTTGGATAGAATATTGGTGATGGCTCTGCGCAACCGGGTGTCGTCGCAGTTGACTATAACGGGCGTTTCAGGGAAGTCCGGCACGATGGCAATGCCGCCGGCGGCGGCTGTCGGCTCCACGGCGCGTATGCTGTCGTAGAGCAGCTCACGAATATCCATTTCGGAAAGGGTAAGCTGCTGCCGCCCCATGTCGATTTTCGAGATGTCCAGAAGCTCGTCCACCAGCTCCGTCATGCGGTCGCTCTCCTCCAGAATTACCTCCGCCGCGCTGCCTGTGTCCGTCACGCCCGCCTGTATGCCCTCCGCATAGCCCTGTATCGCCATAAGCGGCGTTTTCAGCTCGTGTGAGGCATTCTGGAAGAAGGTCTGCTGCCGCTCCGCCTCCTTTTCAATATCCCGGCCAAAGCGGAAGCCCAGCAGGCACATGATGAAGGAGATTACCAGCAGCACTCCAAAGAACGCCCAGTTCAGCGTAACAATATAGCGTGTGATGGGACCAATGTCTATGTACATGATATAGGTGTACGGCTTTTCCCGATCGTCCTGCTCCTCCTGCACAGACATGAATATCAGGTGATGCCTGTCCGTTTTGAAGGTATAGCATTGGTTGAGCGACAGATCCCGCCCGTTGCAGTATTCCAGCAGTTTTTTCTCCAGCCGATAGGTATCCCGGTTCCATGTGTTAGGTCGGTATCCGTCATCCAGTTCCAAAAAGACGATGCTGGGGGTAAGGAAATTCTCCTCCTCGCCCTCGTCATAAATCGGCTCATCGTCGGTATAGGGGATGGTGCGGTTTTGATACGCTGCCTCGCTGATGAGCGCCTTTTTTGCCTCACGCACAAAATGTGCGGGTATGACGAGGTTCACCGCCACCATGAACAGGGCAAAGAGCAGCAGCGCCGAGCAAAGGATCAGATATACGATCCGCAGTTTGATGTTTTTCATGTGCGCTCCGCCCCCTTCAGCTTGTAACCAAAGCCCCATATGGTGCTTACGCTGACAGTGCTGCCCGCTTGCAGCAGTTTTTTTCGGATACGGCGCAGGGTTTCGTCGGTCACGCGGGTCTCCACCTCCGAGTCAAAGCCCCACACCGCGCTAAGCAGCTCATCACGGGAATAGGCCTTTTCCGGCTGTTTCATCATATAGCTGAGCAACCGCAGCTCGGTCTGGGTCAGCGCCACGATCGTGCTTCCGCAAAAGACGGTGTTTTCCGTAGCGGAATAGCGGATATCCCCGTAATGCAGCTCATCCTCTGCCGCCGCCGTTTTTCCTCGGTCCATCTCCACACGGCGTAGCAGCGCTTTGACCTTCATCAGCAGTATGGTGGGACGGAAGGGCTTGGTTAGATAATCGTCGCTGCCCTGGCTGATGCCCATGACATAGTCCAGCTCGCTGTCCTTGGCGGTGAGCAGGATGATGGGAATATCGGAAACAAAGCGAAGCTCCCGGCACACGGTAAGTCCGTCCGTGCCGGGCATCATAATGTCCAATATCACAAGCTCCGCAGGCTCCTGACGGAATGCCTCCAGCAGCGCATCACCGCTTTCAAAGGAGTGCACGGTATATCCGTCGCTTGCCAGGAAGCTGTGCAGCAGCTCCCGTATGCTCTTTTCATCGTCCGCCAAATAGATGGAATGTCCCATGGTGACCTCCTTGAAAGCAACGCCAAATGCTGCGCACAGGCGCAGCATCGGCATCGTATTTAGTTAATCATATCAGATAACCTCTTTGCCGTCAAGGGTGCAGTTGCCGCTTTCGCAACCGATATTGCCCCAAATGGTATCGTACAGCTTGCACAGCTGGTTATCCAGCTCTACCAGACGGTTGTAATCGGCGATCAACGCGTCCTTTTCCGCATCGGATAGGAAGCTCAGGCTGCGGATGAAGGCGGCCTCATCATAGTTGTCGAAGTCGTAGTCGTCCGGCAAATTGAAGTACGCTTCATCTACCTTGTCCCACAGGTCGGCGTTCTTCTCGCAGACGCGGTCATACTCCTGCTCCAGGGTGTCGATCTCGTCCAGCACCTTGGGGTCAGCCTTTTCCAGTGCCTTCTCGTAAAGTGGCATATTGTCGCAGTCGGGTAGCTTCTCATACAGTGCCTCCATCTGGGCATCCAGCTTATTCAGCTCCTTGATGTCCGCCAGAATCGTTTCCTTCTCGGCTTCGGTCAGGGCATTGGTGCCGCGGATAAACGCCGCCTCATCAAAGTTTGTGAAGTCATAGTCATCAGGCAGGGTGTTGTAGACCTCGTCCAGCTTTTCCCACAGCGCCGCGTTTCTCTGGAAGATGGCGTCGCTCTTCTCTTCCACCGCCTCAATCTGCTCCCAGATGGCGTCCTCATTCTCGGTGGCAATTTTGGTAACAGGCTCCATTGGCGCGGATGTGGCGGCAAAGGCGGAGGTCGCTGTGCCGATGCTCGTTACCGTCAATGCCAGTGCCAGTGCAAAGCTCAAAATAGTTTTCTTTTTCATGGTATATTACGCTCCTTTTTGAAGTATTTTGTGGTTGTCTATCAACCTTGACTCTATCATACCAGAAGCGGCTTCGGATTTCCCCCGCAAAAATGCAGGGAAAGTGTCACAAAAGTGCAACAAGATCAAGCCGGAAAATGAACGAAAGGCCCGCTCCACGCCCCAAGGGCAGAAACGGGCAGACGTTCTTCTTATTATTTCACTTTGCACACCAGGGTGGATCCCATTCATATATTCCCGTTTGCAAAAGCAAGCCATTTTGCGCCGTAAAAATCAAAGTAGAAGCGCTGCCCCACCTCATTTTCCACAAAGTGTCTTTTAATATGATACTAGCCGCGAAGCTCATCTCGCAGGACGGCGTCCATGGAGATCGGCTTTACCCATACACAGTCGTACCCGGTAAGCTCATACCTTCTCAACGGCATGGTTACTGCCGCGCCGGGTGTTGCAAAAGCCGGAGGCAGAACATACACTTCGGCTGCATCTGCCAGCGACAGACGCAGCCCGCTTGCGAAGAGGAGCTCTCCTTCTATCGCATTCACCATTGCCCAGCCATATCGGCTTGAGAAGACGGGCGTATCATGACTGTATAGCTGTATTCGTTTTTCCAAATATTCACTGAAATCTCGGTTGCATTTGCATGCTTAATAGCGTTGGTTAAACAGACCTGCATGGCGGTGTACATCATTTCCGCCCCACCGTCCGTCGGTTCTTTTCCTCTTATCCTTACTGTGACGCCGCCCGTCTTTGCACTGTCAAGCAGTTTTTCCTTTGCCGACAGACCGATTGCACCCCGAAAGGTAATTGCTTTCTCCCATTCACGGCACACAACATCCGCTTCAATACCGTCAAATTCTCCTATTATGTACTGTTTCGTCAATGTAATGCAGGCGGCAAGGTTGTCGTGCATGGAAGATTTTGCATCAAGTCGCTCCTTTTCCCGCACTAATGCCACAACATTATCGGAAAGCTGCTTCAATTTTTCCGAATCTTCCTCAAGTTTTCTGCTGTCATTGGTAAGCTGCACCAAAGCACGCTGCAACTCGGGAACAGATAACGATATTTCCGTTGCGGTCTGCGATACATGCCGACAATGTTGTTGCCTCAAAGAGTTCTACATAGCCTTTATTGGACTGTATCATCCGGCAATGTACACAGCTTTCATAAATTGCCGCATATAAAAGGCAATACATAACATTCATATCGCCGAGCCACCAGCGTATAGCCGGCAGACCCGATAAATACAGGCTCTATAATAAATGTTGGGGTAAAAAGGGGCTGTCGCATTAACACCCTCAAAAAGAAAAACCGGGTAGCCCGAAAGGGTTGCCCGGTTAGTGCTTTCTATAGTATAATTTAATTGCAAACAAAAAACAAAGAAAGCAGGTAAATTATACAACAATGAGAAGCAGAAATCAATTGGTTTTACCATTAAATTTAGAAATAAAAATCGAGAAAAATGATCCGGTAAGAAAATTAGCGGAAATATGTGATGAATTAGATTACACAAAGCTCTATTCTTTGTACCTGAGAAGCTGGCGAAAAATAGATCCGGCAGTTTTGTTTGAGATACTTGTGTTTGCATATATGAACGGCATTTATTCAAGCAGGGA
>NZ_JBBNJY010000006.1:0-102668 GCF_040093295.1 Ruminococcoides bili | reverse complement strand
ACGGAAACGGTCAGACCGTAAATTACAATTACGATAAATACGGCAATGTTAAGGAACTTTTCTATAACGGCAAACTTGCATTCAGCTTTTTAAGCGATAAAACGGGTACGGTTATGCGCCATAAAGACTTTGTAAATAATCGACAGTATGACTATGATTATGATACAACAGGCAGACTTGTGCGACAGGTAAAAACAGATATTTCAAAAACCGACGCTGAAAATAAGTTTGTTTCGGCTTATGAGTATGATTACGATTTAAATAACAATGTAACAAAACTCGCAAGCAAAAACGGCGACAGTTCCATAGTCCACAGCTTTACTTACGGCAAAGACAATTTGCTTACAGAATATTCTTCTGATGTTTCAAGTAAGGTAACATATACATATGACGGACTAAACAGACAGACAAAATCATCTGTTGCATTAAAAACTCCGCTTGATATGAGCTACACCTACTATGACAGTGAGCGTGGAGAAAATTTTACCACAACAAAAATTAAGGAAGAAACCATTAGTAAAGATACTTACAAATATGATTATGATACAAATGGCAATATAACTCATATATTCCAAAAAGTAAACAATAGTTATAAATTGCTGTATATATACGATTATGATGATTTTAATCAATTGGAATCATCAACGGACTGTATTAATTTAAAGAATCATTATTATGAGTATGATGAAGCGGGCAACATACTTTCGGAAGTAACAAGAAAAATAAATGCAAACGGCATACCTTACGGCGGTGCGGTTACCGTGAATTATGAGTACAATGATTCAAATTGGGGCGATAAACTTACAAGCTACAACGGAGAAACTATAACCTATGATGAAATAGGCAATCCGCTTTCATATCGTGACGGTATGGAAATGACTTGGCTCAACGGCAGAAAGCTCACTACTTTACAATACGGCAACGATAGTATCAGCTATAAGTATGACAGTAATGGCGTAAGAACAAGCAAGACTGTAAACGGCGTTGAATATACATATGAGTATCTCGGCGGTCAGCTTATGCACGAAACAAGAGGTACAAAAACCTTTGATTACTGCTACGACGCAAACGGTCAGCTCTACGCAGTAAGCTACAAGGCAAATTCATCAACCAATGCAGTAACATATTACTTCGCTCACAACTGGAGAGGTGATATTACTTCAATCTATGACGGTAACGGTAATGTTGTAGCTAAGTATGAATACGATGTCTGGGGTAATGTGCTCACAGTATCAAATGCGAGCAATCAAGAAATTACAGACCCTAACCATATTGCTAACCTCAATCCATTCCGCTATCGCAGTTATTACTATGACTCTGAATCAGGCTTATACTACCTTATGAGCCGTTACTACGACCCTGTTACCCACAGATTTGTGAATGCAGACGGCTATTTCCAGTCAGGCGATAACATTCTTGATACTAATATGAATGCGTATTGTCAGAATAACCCGGGAATCTATATTGACACAGGTGGTTGTTTTGTTACTACAGTTGGCTTTTCTGGAGATTGTACACTTTTTTGGGGAGTGAATGCATCTATTTGTGCAGCTTTCGACGGAAATGGAGATACTGCTTTGCAATTTTCATACGCCGGAACCAATTTAAAAGAAAATCCATATTTTGGTGTTGCTGATTTGAGTGCATCAATGCCGATTGGCTTTTATTGGGATGCAAATAGTGTTGATGAATTATCTGAGAGACGCTATTTCTATTTTGGTGGTTCTGCTGGTTTTGGCGGTTTTTTAGGTGTTGATTTAGTTTTTAGTGAATATGGTTTTGCGGGTATTGTTATAAATCCAGGTGGCGGCTTAGGTGCTGATTTCCATACATATACACCGACAACTAATACAATATATACAAGTACCTCGAATACTCCCAAAACGACTAACAAGAATATAAAAAAGAATATGAATAAAAATAATACAAACAATAATAAGATACATAATAAAAACTCTCAGAAGTATTGTCGTGCTTGTGGAAGACCAATAGGAAAAGGTCCGGGTTTTTGTAGTTCTCCGTCATATTATTAAGGAGTATAATGCTATGATTTATGATAAGAGTATAACAATTAATACAAATCTTTCTTTAGATAATTCCAAAGAAAAATTGAAACAACTGACTTTTCCTTATAGCAAAGCAAGTAAGTACAAATGCGACTTTATTGGCAGAATATCAGATGATAGTTTTGATATTACACTTAATCTATCTGGTCCAAGAGAACCGATAAGAACAAAAGTTGTGGGCTGTTTTAAAAGTAATAATGAAGGAACTATCGTTTATGCAAAACTAAAACCATCACCAGTAACATTGTTTTTTCAGATAATATATAGTTGCTTGTGTATATTGTTTTTTATTATTTTTTTATTGTATAATCCTTCAACCATATTACTTCCTATATTAATGTTTTGTTTTGGTAATTTGGTGATGTTAATTTTTATTAGATCTAATTTTAATACAACAGAAAATATATTACAAAAAGCTTATTGCAATAAATGTGAAATTAGAGCATAGAAAAATTAATTGTTTTCGCTAAAACAAAAAATTGTCTTAAAGATTTAAGAATATTTCCTTTAAATTAATGTGAAGTGTTTTTTGAAAGGATACATAATATTTTTAACTGGGGCGACAAGCTTACACGCTACAACGGAGAAACAATAACCTATGATGAAATAGGCAATCCGCTTTCATATCGTGACGGTATGGAAATGACTTGGCTCAACGGCAGAAAGCTTACAACCCTACAAAGCGGCAATGACAGTATCAGCTATAAGTATGACAGCAACGGCGTAATAACAAGTAAAACCGTAAATGGAGTTGAATACACATATGAATACCTCAACGGTCACCTTATGCACGAAACAAGGGGAGAAAAAGTATTCGACTATTGTTATGATGCAAACGGTCAGCTTTATGCAGTAAGCTACAAGGCAAATTCTTCAACCGATGCAGTAACATATTACTATTTTTAGTGTTAATGCTTTATTAATTGCAGCGATTTTATACGGTTACGATCCATCATACTCAACTCAAACTGTTCCTGCAACATAAAAATATCAGAAAGGTATATTATATGTATAGTATAATTAGAATAATAATCACTATAATAGTTTTCATTTTCATAGCAAGGATTTGCAAGCCCAAAAAGAAAAGAATGTATTTCCTAATCATTGTTTCAGCATTATGCTTTTGCACAGTATTGGAATTCTTGCCGATTGAAAACCTATTTATAGATTTTCAATCTCCTCAACAGGTTATTAACTATTTATATCCATCAAGCGAAAGAATAGCTGATATTGTTTATGATGAAAAATCTTGTATGGTTATTTTAGAAAAAAGCAAGAACAATTATACCAACACATATTTGGGGACAGACAATAATTCATATAAAATTACTACTGTATTTGATTATTCAACAGAAAGCCAATATGATGATAGATATGTTAACTTAAGCATAACTCATATTAATAACTCCTCTGACTATTATTTATGTGGCACATATTATTTCGGTGAAGATATTCAAACTATAAAAGATACTTCGGACTCAGATATTAAATTTATTCCTATTGGAGTTATTAATTCTAAGCAGTCTTCTAAGGTATATAAATCATATTTAATTTATGGTACTATAAATAGTTACACAAAGAATTATTCTTTAGAAATAAATAATCAAACTATAGTTTTTAATTAATCGCAACTTACTATTGCAATTTGCGAATTATTTTTTTTAAAAATTTAGCTTATGCTTTAGGAATTTATTTAGGTGTTGGCTCTATACTCCAATCAGTAAAAAGAATATGCAAACTTAAAAAGGTAAATTTCTTAAATGGGAACGAACAAATAGCAATGTTTAGAAATGATAGAAATAAAAAAATAATTGCATTAGCTGTATTTATTTTATCATATTTTGTATTCTATCTTTTTAAGTAGTTTTAACACAAACAGTCAGTTAAAGTTTTTGCTTTGACTGACTGTTTTGTTATTAATTGCAAAACTATACATAATTAAAGACAAGATGTTCATTTGCTGGATATAAGAACAAAGGGTATCAATACTGTTTTGTATTGATACCCTTTGTTGTTTGGTGCGGGTGACAGGACTTGAACCTGCACACCGGTAAGCACAAGAACCTAAATCTTGCGTGTCTGCCAATTCCACCACACCCGCATAGGTGCTCTTAATTTTTACACGGCATAGCAAACCGAGGCGGAGCTAATCGCTTAATCCGCAATGAGATTATTATAACAGATTTATTTTTAAAAATCAAGAGAATTTTAAATTTCATTTTGCACGAATTGCGTACGAAAAAGTATGTGACAGGTTTTAAGGTGAATATAATGCTTTTTGCTATAAGTATATCTATAAAATTTTTGGAATCAATATCTTAGTATTGACAATATACCATACGGGGGTATATAATAAATATACCCTTATGGGGTATGAAAGTATAAAGGACTGATTTTATGGCATGTGAAAATTGTCACAGTAATAAAACAAAGCAAAGAAGCGAGAAAGAGTACAAGGCTCTCATCAATCGTCTTAACCGCATAGAGGGGCAGATAAGGGGTATTAAAGGTATGCTTGAGAAAAATGCCTATTGCACCGATATTCTGGTTCAGGTTTCTGCCGTTAATGCGGCGCTCAATTCATTTAATAAAGAGCTGCTTGCAAATCATATCAAAACCTGTGTGGCGGAGGATATTCGCAACGGTAAAGACGAAACAATTGACGACCTTGTCGCAACCTTGCAAAAGCTTATGAGGTAGGTGCTTTTGATGAAAAAATTTAATGTTACGGGAATGAGTTGTGCTGCTTGCAGTTCCCGTGTTGAAAAAGCGGTTTCAAAGGTTGAGGGCGTACAGTCCTGCTCGGTAAGCCTGCTTACAAATTCTATGGGAGTAGAGGGCAGTGCAAGTGACGAGAGCATAATCGCAGCCGTTGAAAAGGCGGGTTACGGTGCGAGTGTGGCAGGCGCAGAGAAAAAACAGTCTGCCGAAACCGATCAATTGAAAGATAAAGACACGCCTGTACTTATGCACAGACTGATTGCCTCTGTCGGCTTTCTTGTCGTATTGATGTATATTTCAATGGGGCATATGATGTGGGGTTGGCCGTTGCCTGCGTTTTTTGCGGACAATCATATCGCAATGGGACTTGCTCAGCTTTTGCTCTGCGTTATAATAATGGTTATAAACCGGAAATTTTTTATAAGCGGATTTAAAGGCCTGATTCACCGTTCACCTAATATGGACACGCTTGTTGCCCTCGGCTCGGGTGCATCGTTTGTGTACAGTGTATATGCACTTTTTGCTATGACCGATGCACAGGTAAAAGGCAATGCTGAACTTGTTATGAGTTATATGCACGAGTTCTATTTTGAATCGGCGGCAATGATTCTTACGCTGATTACGGTGGGCAAAATGCTTGAGGCTCACTCAAAAGGTAAGACGACAAATGCGCTCAAGGCACTTTTGAACCTTGCACCTAAAAAAGCAACCTTGTTGATTGACGGCAAAGAAACCGAAGTAACTGTTGATAAGGTGAAAAAAGGCGATGTATTCGTTGTTCGTCCGGGTGAGAGTATTCCCGTTGACGCTGAAATCACAGACGGCAGTACAGCTGTTGACGAGTCGGCTCTTACAGGAGAGAGTATTCCTGTCGATAAAGTTGTCGGTGACAGCGTGTCGGCAGGTACGATTAATAAATCGGGATTTATCAAGTGCAGTGCTACGGCTGTCGGCGAAGATACGGCTTTATCGCAAATCATAAAAATGGTTAGCGATGCTGCGGCTACAAAAGCGCCTGTCGCTAAGATTGCCGATAAGGTATCGGGTGTGTTCGTGCCTGTTGTAATTGTTATTGCTGTTGTTACTATTGCCGTATGGCTTTTGTGCGGTCAAACTGTCGGCTATGCGCTTGCAAGGGGTATATCTGTTCTTGTAATCAGCTGTCCTTGCGCATTGGGACTTGCCACACCTGTTGCAATTATGGTAGGCAACGGTATGGGCGCAAGAAAAGGTATTCTTTTTAAAACCGCAGCATCTCTTGAAGAGGCAGGCAAAACTCAAATTGCCGTACTTGACAAGACAGGTACAATCACTAAGGGCGAACCAAAGGTTACTGATATTATTCCGTTTGAAATCACAGAAAATGAACTTTTAAAATATGCATATTCAATTGAAGTCAAAAGCGAACATCCGCTTGCAAAAGCGATAATCGTAAAAGCGGAGGAACTTTCTTTAAATCCGTATGAAGTTACAGATTTTAAGACTGAATCGGGTAACGGATTGTCTGCCGAATACAACGGTAAAAGGATTATCGGCGGCAGTAAGAAATATATTTCTTCAATTATCGGTATTTCAAACGATATATTAAGCAAAGCCGACAAACTTTCCGAAGAGGGCAAAACACCGCTGTTCTTTATGCTCGATAACAAGCTTTTGGGAATAATAGCCGTTGCCGATGTAATAAAAGAGGAAAGTCCGAAGGCTATTAAACAATTACAAAATATGGGCATTAAGGTTGTAATGCTCACGGGCGACAATGAGAGAACAGCTAAGGCTGTAGGAAAACTTGCAGGTGTTGACGAAGTTATTGCAGGCGTTATGCCTGACGGTAAAGAAAAAGTTGTTGCCGAACTCAAAAAGCAGGGCAAGGTTCTTATGGTCGGCGACGGTATAAACGACGCACCTGCGCTTACAAGAGCGGATATAGGTATGGCAATCGGTTCGGGTACGGACATTGCAATTGATGCCGCCGATGTTGTTTTTATGAAGAGCAAACTTACGGATGTTCCCGCAGCGGTAAGACTTAGCCGCAAAACATTAAGAAATATCCACGAAAATCTTTTCTGGGCATTTATCTATAATGTTATCGGTATTCCGCTTGCGGCAGGCGTTTGGATTCCGTTGCTCGGCTGGCAGCTTAATCCGATGTTCGGTGCAGCGGCAATGAGCCTGTCGAGTTTCTGCGTTGTAACCAATGCTCTAAGGCTGAATTTCTTTGACATTACAAATCCAAAGAAAGACAGAAAAATAAAATATAAATCAAAAAAGGATGATAATGCTATGACAAAGACAATGAAAATTGACGGTATGATGTGTTCACACTGCGAGGGCAGAGTAAAACAAAGTCTTGAGGGACTTGCACAGGTAAGTCAGGCAGAAGTAAGCCACGAAAAAGGCACAGCTGTTGTAACACTTACCGCAGAAGTTTCAAACGATGTACTCAAGAAAACTGTCGAAGACCAGGGATACAATGTAATTTCAATTTCATAATTTTATTTGCAGATGTCGATTTAAACGGCATCTGCAAATTTTTTGCAAAAAATTTAAAAAAACTATTGACTTAAAGTCAGCTTTAACAGTTATAATATCTTTATAAAATTTACAGGAGATGTTATTATGTATATTGAAAAAATTAATTCACCTCAAGATGTAAAAGCACTCAATACGGAAGAAATGAAACAGCTTGCACAGGAAATGCGTACAGTCCTCATTAAAAAGCTAAGTATCCACGGCGGACACTTCGGCCCTAACCTCGGTATGGCGGAGGCTATTATAGCATTGCATTATGTGTTTAATTCACCTGTTGACAAGTTTGTCTTTGATGTATCGCATCAGAGTTACTGCCACAAAATTCTTACAGGCAGAAAAGACGCATTCATTTTTGAAGATAAGTATGACGATGTTTCAGGCTATGCAAATCCCGAGGAAAGCGAGCACGATTTTTTTAATATCGGTCACACCTCAACTTCTGTCAGCCTTGCGTCGGGTCTTGCAAAGGCAAGAGATTTAAACGGCGGCAAGGAAAATGTAATTGCCGTAATCGGCGACGGTTCGTTAAGCGGCGGTGAGGCTCTTGAGGGTCTTGATTATGCAGGCGAGTTTGACGGCAACTTTATTATTGTTGTAAACGATAACGATATGTCTATCGCCGAAAATCACGGCGGACTTTATAAAAATCTCAAACTTTTAAGAGATACGGACGGTAAAGCCGAATGTAACCTCTTTAAGGCAATGGGACTTGACTATGTATTTGTCAAGGACGGCAACGATATTGAACAGCTTATTTCAGCTTTTGAAAGCGTAAAAGACATTGACCACCCTGTAGTCGTTCATATTTGCACACAAAAGGGTAAGGGTTATGCTCCTGCCGAAAAGGACAAAGAGAATTGGCACTGGTGTATGCCGTTTGACATTGAAACAGGCAGATCTAAATTTGAATTTGACGGCGAAAGCTATGACGATATTACGGTAAATTATCTTCTTGAAAAGATGAAGAACGATAAGAGCGTTGCCGTTATTACTTCGGGCACACCTACAGTTGCAGGCTTTACAAAGGACAAGCGTGACATTGCAGGCAAGCAGTTTATTGATGTAGGCATTGCCGAGGAGCACGCAGTTGCTCTTGCTTCGGGTATGGCAAAAAACGGCGCTAAACCTGTTTACGGTGTTTACAGTTCATTTATACAGAGAACATATGACCAGATTTCACAGGATTTATGTATTAATTCAAACCCTGTTACAATTATTGTTTTTGCTGCGACAGTATTCGGTATGAACGATGTAACTCACCTCGGTATCTACGATATTGCAATGCTTTCAAATATTCCTAACCTTGTATATCTTGCACCTACTTGCAAGGAAGAATATCTTGCTATGGTTGAATGGAGTATGTCGCAGAGAAAGTACCCTGTTGCAATCAGAGTACCGGGCAACGGAGTTGTTTCAAATCCGAATTACAAACCGATTGACTTTGACAACCTTAACAAATACAGCGTCACAAAAGAAGGCGGCAAGGTTGCAATTCTCGGACTCGGCACATTCTATCAGCTCGGTGAAAGTGTTGCCGATGAAATTAAAAAGCAGTACGGTATTGACGCTACCGTTGTAAATCCTGTTTACATTACAGGTACGGACGAAGTCTTGCTTGCAGAACTTGCAAAAACTCACGATGTTGTAATTACACTTGAGGACGGTATTCTTAACGGCGGTTTCGGCGAAAAAATTGCAAGATTTTACGGTAAATCGGATGTCAAAGTATTTAACTACGGCTTAAAGAAAGAGTTTCTCGACAGATATGACTATAATGAAGTTCTTGCCGAAAATCATCTCACCAAAGAGCAGATTTGCGAGGATATTAAAGATTTTATCTGATTTAAGTTGACAATTACAATCAAATAGTATTAAAATATTAGGGCAGAGTTTTTCTGCCCTGATTTTTATTTTAGGAGTTTTTATGAATTTAACCTACGAACAAAACAAACGCTATTCAAGACAGCTTGTAATGAAAGAGATAGGAGAGAGCGGACAGAAAAAGTTGCTTTCTTCAAGCGTACTTGTAATCGGTGCGGGCGGTCTTGGCTCACCTGCGCTTATGTATCTTGCAAGCGCAGGAGTAGGCACAATTGGCATTGCAGACGCCGACGAAGTTGATGTGTCTAATCTGCAAAGACAGGTTATACATAACTGTGCCGATATAGGCAAAGCAAAAGTTGAATCGGCTAAGGAAAAAATAAATAAGTTGAATCCCGATGTTAATGTCAAAACCTACAAAACATATGTGAACAGTGAAAATATAGCCGAGCTTATCTCTGATTATGATTTTGTGCTTGATTGCACCGATAATTTCGGCAGTAAGTTTTTGATTAACGATTACTGTGTAAAGGCGGAAAAGCCGTTTTGTCATGCAGGCGTTGTCGGTTTTGAAGGTCAGCTTATGACATATATTCCACACAAATCCCCGTGCTACCGATGTGTTTTTGAAGAAGAACCGAAAGCGGGCGATGTACCTCTTCCAAAGGAGGTAGGAGTTATAAGTGCGGCTTGCGGAGTAACAGGCAGTTTGCAGGCAATGGAAGCAATAAAGTTTTTACTCTCAAAGGGTGAACTTTTATGCGGTTATATGCTTATTTACAATGCTTTAAATGCGTCTTTCCGCAAAATAAAACTCCCGAAACAAAACCCGAATTGCAAGGCTTGCGCAAAGCAGGCATAATAAAAATATAGGAGAAATTATGAATATCAGAGAATACCTTAAAAAGAGCAAGCTGATTGCAGACGGCTCTTTCGGCACATACTATTCCCAAAAATATAAAACGGTCGATATTCCCGAATATGCAAATATTACCGCTTCGCAGAGAATATCGGAAATTCATACCGAGTATATAAACAGCGGTGCAAAACTTATCAGAACCAACACTTTTGCGAGCAACACATACTCTCTTGACTGCTCAATCGAACAGGTTAAGGAAAATATAAAAGCGGCTTACAAAATTGCAAAAGAAGCGGTTGAGCAGAGCGGAAAAGAAATATTTATCGCAGGCAATATCGGTCCTGTTCCCGCAGTTTTTCAGCCTGATTTTGAGGCTGTGGAAGAAGAATACTATCAGATTGCGAAAACTTTTATAGATGAGGGCGCAGATATTTTATGTTTTGAAACCTTTACACAGTCCGAACATATTATGCCTGCAATAAAGAGAATTAAAGAGGAATGTAATCCGTTTATAATTGTGCAGTTCTGCGTGAATCAGTACGGTTACAGTGAGGCGGGCGAAAGTGCGGAAAGGCTTGTTAGTGAAACTGCATTTTCAAAATGCGTTGACGCCGTAGGTCTTAACTGCGGTGTAGGCCCTGCCCATATGCAGCAGATATTGTCAAGAATTAATCTTAACAACAATTGTTTTGCCACGGCTATGCCAAATGCCGGTTATCCTTTACTTGTGCGCAACCGTGTAAAATATGCTGATAATCCGATATATTTTGCGTCTAAGGTAAATGATATGGCTTTGCTCGGAGCGGATATTATAGGCGGTTGCTGTGGTACAACACCTGATTACATAAGAGAAGTTGCAAAAACCGTTGACCTTACACCTACCGTAAAATCGGATGAAACTTTCGCAAACAACGAAAACGAAAAGCCTGTTATAAAAAAGAGCTTTTTCAGAAATGCCGACGGTACAATTAAAGATAAAAAACTTATTGCGGTAGAACTTGCTCCGCCTTTCGGCGCAGATGATAAAAAACTGCTTGAGGCAGCACATATGCTCAAAGGTCTTGGAGTAGATGTACTTACATTTCCCGATTCTCCTTCGGGCAGAACAAGAATCGACTCTGTGCTTATGGCTCAAAAGGTTAAAAATGAAACAGGCTTTGATGTAATGCCGCATATCTGTTGCCGAGATAAAAACGCCATTGCCATGCGCTCAACTTTCCTTGGCGCAAGTATAAACGACATTAATAATTTTCTTATCATAACAGGCGACCCTATCCCCGTTATGGCAAGACAAGTAGTAAAGTCTGTGTTTAATTTCGACTCCGTGGGTCTTATGCGCATTGCCGATGAAATGAACAGCGAGGCATTAAAAGACAGTCCGCTCACTTACGGCGGCGCTATAAATCAGAGCAGACGAAGAATAGAATCGGAAATTAAGCGTGTGCAAAAGAAAATGGAGGCAGGCGCAGAATTTTTCCTTACTCAACCTGTATTTACAGCAGAAGATGCCGAGCGTTTGCGCAGAGTAAAAGAAGAAACGGGCGCAAGAATTTTGTGCGGAATTATGCCGTTGGTCAGCCGAAAAAATGCTCTTTTTATGAAAAACGAAATTTCGGGAGTTAATGTTACGGATGAAGTTATTGATCGTTATCCCGAAAACGCCGGCCGTGAAGACGGCGAAAATGTAGGTGTTGAACTTGCAAAAGAAATGATTGCAGCTACAAGAGATTTTGCGGACGGTTATTATTTTTCTTTCCCGTTTAACCGAACATATTTGCTCAAAAGAATTATACAGGAAGTCTAAGATAAAATTTATGTAAAACCCTATAAATTTCTTGACAAAATATTAGTTTTGGTTTATTATAAATTTGTTGTAAGAGTATATCTTACTTAATTTAGCGTGAAAAAGATTTCTGTTTTCATGCAAATATATGACCACTTGCATATGTAAGTTAAGCCCATACGGACAGGCGGGTCAGCTGCCGAGCGTGGCGCAAGCCACATTATTGATTGAGTTAAAAGCTCAAATTTTATAAGTCGATTACTTATCATCAGTGCAACAGCACATCACTTGTGAAACGGTCAATAAGAGCAGAACGGTATATTTGCTACATTAGCTCTGAAAACGGAATTCTTCTATTAACTGTCAGCATAAGCTACAGAAAATAAATCATATATCCGTTAATCAAACAGGTGGTGCATCGTGCCGCCTGTTTTTTGTTGCATTATTTTTGATAAGCCGAAAGGGTAATGTAAATGGATATAAACACACAAAAGAAAGCCCCCCTGTATGAGGCTCTGCAAAAATTTCGCAAACAAAGGGTAGTGCCCTTTGATGTGCCGGGACATAAAAGGGGAAGAGGAAATCACGAACTCGTTGAGTTGCTCGGCGAAAAATGCGTAGGTCTTGATGTAAATTCAATGAAGCCGCTTGATAATCTCTGTCACCCCGTATCGGTAATTTTGGAGGCGGAACAGCTTGCGGCGGATGCATTCGGCGCAGGTCATGCATTTTTTATGGTCGGAGGTACAACTTCCGCAGTGCAGAGTATGATTTGGTCTGTATGCAAAGCAGGCGATAAAATTATTTTGCCGAGAAATGTGCACAAAAGTGTTATTAATGCTCTTGTGCTCTGCGGTGCGGTGCCTGCATATGTAAATCCCGATGTTGACAAAAAAATCGGAATAGCGCTCGGTATGGAACTTTCTCAAGTTGAGAACGCAATCAAAGAAAATCCCGATGCCGTTGCTATTCTTGTAAATAATCCGACCTACTACGGTATTGCGTCCGATTTAAAAGCAATTGTAAAACTTGCACATGCTCATGGTATGAAAGTGCTTGCAGACGAGGCTCACGGCACACATTTCTATTTCGGTGAAGATTTGCCTGTATCGGCCATGGCGGCAGGTGCAGATATTGCGGCGGTGTCTATGCATAAATCCGGCGGAAGTCTTACGCAAAGCTCATTGCTGCTTACAAACAAAAATGTACGCTGGGAGTATGTGGCGCAGATAATTAATCTTACGCAGACCACAAGCGCAAGCTATCTGCTTATGTCAAGTCTTGATATTTCAAGAAGGAACCTTGCCTTGAGAGGAAAAGAGTCGTTCGGTAAAGTAATGAAAATGGCTGAATATGCCCGAAATGAGATAAACGAAATCGGCGGTTACTACGCTTACGGCAGAGAGCTTAACAACGGCAGCAGCGTGTTTGATTACGATGTAACCAAACTTTCAGTTTACACAAGAGATATAGGGCTTGCCGGAATTGAAGTTTACGACTTACTGCGTGACGAATACGATATTCAGATAGAATTCGGCGATATAGGCAACATACTTGCCTATATTTCAATCGGCGACAGAATACAGGACATTGAAAGACTTGTAGGTGCGCTTGCCGATATTAAAAGGCTTTATTCAAAGGACAATGCAAAAATGCTTAGTATGGAGTACATTCCGCCTATTGTATCGGCAACACCGAGAGATGCGTTTTATGCAGACAAAGAAATGCTGCCGATTGAACAGACGGCAGGAAGAATTTGCAGTGAATTTGTTATGTGCTATCCGCCCGGAATACCGATTCTTTCACCGGGCGAAATGATTACAGATGAAATTATAGAGTATATTAATTATGCAAAAGAAAAAGGCTGCTCAATGCAGGGTACGGAAGACCCGTATATTGAAAAACTTAATGTATTGAAATAAAGTTTTTAAGGTTACTAATAATGCGTTTTGTAAAAAACAAACCAAAGGAGTGTTTATATGGAATTTTGGTTTTCTGAAAGACATACCGATAATGTTGAGCTTTCTATAAGAGTTGAAAAACAGCTATTCAGCGGTCAGAGCGATTTTCAGCGAATCGATGTTTTTGATTCTGTGGAGTTTGGCAGATTTCTTACTTCAGACGGTAATGTGATTTTCAGTGAGAAAGACGAGTTCACCTACGACGAGATGATTGTTCATGTGCCTATGGCGGTTCATCCGAATGTAAAAAAGGTGCTTGTAATCGGCGGCGGCGACGGCGGTGTTGCCAGAGAGCTTTCACATTATGAAGAGATTGAAGTTATAGATGTTGTTGAGCCTGACGAGATGTTTGTTGAGGTGTGCAAGGAATATTTCCCCGACAACTCAAAGGGTCTTGAAGATAAAAGAGTAAATATATATTATCAGGACGGTTTAAGGTTTTTAAGAACAAGTCATAACGAATATGATTTAATTATAAATGACGCTACAGACCCGTTCGGACACACCGAGGGACTTTTTACAAAAGAGTTTTACGGCAGCTGCTACAAGGCACTTAAAGATGACGGAATTATGGTATATCAGCACGGCAGTCCGTTCTATGATGAGGACGAGGGTGCTTGTAAGGCTATGCACAAGAGAGTGTACAACTCATTTCCGATAAGCCGTGTGTATCAGGCGCATATTCCTACCTGTGCCGCAGGTTATTGGCTGTTTGGCTTTGCATCTAAAAAGTATCATCCGCTCAAAGACCTTGACGCTAAAAGATGGAACAAGCGTGGCATAAAAACTTGGTACTATACGACCAATCTTCATCGAGGTGCATTTATGCTGCCGAAATATGTTGAAGATTTACTTGCAGAAGAAGAAAAATAATTTTATATATTGGAGGAAAACAAAATGAGCAGACTTTTAATTATCGGTTGTGGCGGTGTTGCAGGTGTTGCAATTCACAAGTGTTGTCAGAACAGCGATGTTTTTACAGAAATTTGCATTGCAAGCAGGACAAAATCAAAGTGTGACGCTATAAAAGCAAAACTTGAAAACACAACAAAAACGGTTATTACAACCGCACAGGTAAATGCCGACAGTAAGGACGAGCTTGTGGCTCTTATTAATTCATACAAGCCCGATGCGGTACTAAACCTCGCACTTCCGTATCAGGATTTAACAATTATGGACGCCTGCCTTGAAACCAAAACAGACTACATTGATACGGCAAACTATGAACCGGAGGACACAACAGACCCCGAATGGAAAGCTGTTTACGAAAAACGCTGCAAAGACCTTGGCTTTACCGCTTACTTTGATTATTCGTGGCAGTGGGCATATAAAGAAAAGTTTGAAAAAGCAGGTATCACAGCACTTTTGGGTACAGGCTTTGACCCGGGTGTTACAAGCGTATTTACAGCATATGCGCTCAAGCATTATTTTGATGAAATCCATTATATAGATATTCTCGACTGCAACGGCGGCGACCACGGCTATCCGTTTGCAACAAACTTTAACCCTGAAATCAATCTTCGTGAGGTATCCGCAAACGGCTCGTATTGGGAAGACGGCAAGTGGATTGAAACCAAACCTATGGAGATTAAGAGAGTGTATAACTTTGACGGTGTGGGCGAAAAGGATATGTACCTGCTTCACCACGAGGAAATCGAGTCACTCGCAAAGAATATTCCGAATGTAAAGCGTATTCGCTTCTTTATGACATTCGGACAGAGCTACCTTACACATATGCAGTGCCTTGAGAATGTCGGTATGCTTTCTACCGAGCCTGTTATGTATGAGGGCAGAGAAATTGTACCGATTCAGTTCTTAAAGGCTCTTTTGCCTGACCCTGCATCTCTCGGTCCACGCACTAAGGGCAAGACAAATATCGGCTGTATCTTTACAGGCGTTAAGGACGGCAAAGAAAAGACAATTTACATCTACAATATGTGCGACCATCAGGAGTGCTATAAAGAGGTCGGCTCGCAAGCTGTATCATACACAACAGGTGTGCCGGCTATGATCGGTGCTTCACTTGTTCTTAGCGGTCAGTGGAAAAAGCCTGGTGTTTATAATGTTGAGGAGTTTGACCCCGATCCGTATATGGAGGCACTTAATAAATTCGGTCTTCCTTGGGTTGTTGACGAAAATCCCGTAACAGTTGAGTAAGCCGATGAAATTTACAGAATTAAAAACACCTTGCTATGTTATAGATGAGCAAAAGCTGATAAAAAACCTTGAAATATTAAAAAGCGTTCAAGACAGAACAGGCTGTAAAATTCTGCTTGCTCAAAAGGCTTTTTCGGCATTTTGCGTGTATCCGCTTATGAGCAAATACCTGTCGGGCACAACCGCAAGCGGGCTTTATGAGGCTAAACTCGGTCACGAATGTTTCGGCAAAGAAACGCACATTTTCGCACCTGCTTTTAAGGAGAATGATTTTGAAGAGATTTTAAAAATCTGCGGTCATATTGTTTTTAACTCATTTTCTCAACTTGAAAAATACAGGGATAAATGGCAAAATGCAGATGTAAGCGTAGGCATACGACTTAACCCCGAATTTTCCACACAAGAGGGACACGAAATCTATGACCCGTGCGCTTACGGTTCAAGGCTTGGGGTTACAAAGGCAAATTTCAGAGAAGATTTGCTTGACGGAGTTGAGGGCTTTCACTTTCACACATTGTGCGAGCAAAATTCAGATGATTTGGTGTCTACTTTTAAGGCAGTTGAAGAAAAGTTCGGCAAGTATTTTTATAACGCAAAATGGCTCAACTTTGGCGGCGGACATCATATTACACGAGATGATTACGATACAAAGGCGCTTGTTGACCTTATAAAGTATGTTCAAAATAAATACGATGTTGAAGTTTATCTTGAACCAGGTGAGGCAGCGGCACTGAATGCAGGCTATCTTATTACAGAGGTTATGGACATTGTTCACAACGGACTTGATATTCTGATTCTTGACGCATCTGCCGCCTGTCATATGCCTGATGTTCTTGAAATGCCGTACAGGCCACCGCTCAAAAACAGCGGTAAGCCTAATGAAAAAGCGTTTACTTATCGTTTGTCATCTTGTACCTGCCTTGCAGGCGATGTAATCGGCGATTACAGCTTTGACAGTGAAGTTAAAATCGGTGACAGACTGATTTTTGAGGATATGGCGATTTACTCAATGGTAAAGAACAATACCTTTAACGGTATGCCGCTGCCGTCAATTGTGCTTATGCATAATGAAGATAACTGCGAGGTTATAAAAGAATTTTCGTACAACGATTTTAAAGAGAGGCTTTCATAAATGAGCTTTGAGTATATAAAAAACAAATTTCCGACTGACGATGGCTTTTGTATGCCTGCTGAATTTTCAAAACATTCCGCCACCGTTATGATTTGGCCCGAAAGACCCGGAAGTTGGTGCTATGAGGCAAAATTTGCCGAAAAGGTTTTTGCGGAAATTATAGGAAAAATTGCGGAGTTTGAAAAGGTATTTGTGCTTGCAAGCGACAAAAAATTTGCTCACGCAAAGGCTTGCCTTGAAGGTGTTAAAAATGCGGAAGTTTTGAATATAAATTCCGATGATGCATGGGCAAGGGATACCGCCCCGACTTTTGTTGTAAACAATAACGGCGAAATTCGTGCCATCGACTGGCAATTCAACGCATGGGGCGGCGAATATGACGGTCTGTATGCAAATTGGGAGAATGACGATAAAATTCCGTATAAACTTTGCAAAACGCTTGGTGTTCCGTTGTATGACGCACATCCGTTTGTGCTTGAGGGCGGCTCAATTCATACTGACGGAGAGGGCACGCTCATTACAACAGAAGAATGTCTGTTAAGCAAAGGCAGAAATCCGAAGCTGACAAAAGCCGAGATTGAAGAAAAGCTAAATAAATACCTCGGTATAAATAAAACAATCTGGCTACCCAAGGGTATTTATAATGACGAAACCAACGGTCATATAGATAACATATGCGCATTTGTCGCTCCGACAGAGGTTGTACTTGCGTGGTGTGATGATGAAAACGACCCGCAATACGCAATATCAAAAGCGTGCCTTGATATTCTTGAAAATTCAACCGACAATAAAGGAAGAAAGATTAAGGTCCATAAACTGCCTGTTCCGAAAATTCCCGTGACAGTTACCGAAAATGATATAAAAGGATATATATTCGAGGACGGAGAGGACACAAGAGAAGTAGGAGAAAGGCTTGCGGCATCGTATGTTAATTTTTATTTTTGCAACGGCGCTGTGATTTTGCCTCAATTCGGCGGTGAAAATGCCGAAAGCGACAGAGTTGCCGCAGAAATTCTTGAAAGAGTTTGCAAAGACAGAAAAATTATTCCGATTTATGCAAGAGATATTATTGTCGGCGGAGGCAATATTCACTGCATTACACAACAAATTCCGTTTACCGATAAGGGAGGTAAAATATGAGAAAAGTTAAGGTATCGGCGGTTCAGATGAAATGTACAACCGATGTTTGGGAGAATATAGCAAATGCCGAAAAATTTGTGCGACAGGCAAAAAAAGACGGCGCAAATATTGTTTTACTCCCCGAACTGTTTGAAAGACAGTATTTTTGTCAGGAAAGACGATATGACTACTACAATTTTGCTAAGCCTACCCTTGAAAACGATGCTGTAAAACATTTTGCAAAACTTGCGAAAGAACTTGAAATTGTTATTCCTGTCAGCTTTTATGAGCGTGACGAAAACCGCCTTTTTAACAGTGCTGCGGTAATTGATGCGGACGGCGAAATTCTGGGTTTATACCGTAAGACTCACATTCCCGACGACCATTATTATCAGGAAAAATTTTACTTTATTCCTGGTGATACGGGGTTCAAAACTTTTAAAACTAAGTTCGGTACAATCGGTGTAGGCATTTGCTGGGATCAATGGTTCCCTGAAACCGCAAGAGCCCTCGCATTAAATGGCGCCGAATTGATTTTCTATCCGACCGCTATCGGTTCAGAACCTATACTTGAGTGCGACAGTATGCCGCATTGGAGAAGATGTATGCAGGGACATTCTGCGGCAAATGTAATTCCCGTAATTGCGGCAAACCGCATAGGCAGGGAAGATGTAATCCCTTGTGACGAAAACGGCAATCAGACCTCCTCACTTGTTTTTTACGGCTCATCTTTCATTACAAACGAAACGGGAGAGATTATTAAATCTGCGTCAAGAGATGAAGAAACCGTGCTTACAGCAGAGTTTGACCTTGACGAGATTTTTCAAAACAGACTCGGCTGGGGAATATTCCGTGACAGACGCCCAGATTGCTATAAGGTAATAACCGAAAAGTGATTAGGAGAAAAATATGTGCTTGATATGCGACAGAATATTAAAAAGTAAAATGCTGATTTAATTTCTGATACATAACAAAATCATAAAAACATAAAAACAGAGCAGACTGTAATTTTAAGTCTGCTCTGTTTGCTTTGATTTTGATTATTTATCCGCCTGAATTTTTACGAACTGTTCCTGCATATAGCTGTAAACATCGTCGGGTACATTTGTAAATACATAACATTTATCAAGATATTCGTCACTCGGGAAGATAAGTTCGTTATTCTTTATATCCTCGTCAAGATACTCGTCATATGCTTTCTGATTAGGTGTTGCGTAGTAGAGATATTCAAAGTTAGCTGCCGCAATTTCAGGTGACTGCATAAAGTTAATGAATTTTTCGGCATTCTCTTTGTTTTTACTGCAAGTAGGAATACACATTGCGTCATAGAAAAGGTTAGAGCCGTTTTCGGGCATTGCATAGTCCAAATCTTCGTTATTTTCCATCATCATAACGATATCGCCTGCGTAGTACGGTGCGATTGCCGACTGACTGTTTTCCATTTCTGTGAAAACCTGATCCATTACATATTTCTTAAGCAAAGGCTTTTGTTCGGAAAGCTTTGCCGCCGCCTTGTCAACATCCTCTTTGGTACAATTGGCGGGATTAATACCGCAAAGCTGCATTGCGATTGCCATAGCGTCACGGCTGTTGTTAAACATAAGAATGTCGCCGCTTAACGATTTATCCCAAAGTGCTTCCCATGAAGTTGGTTTTGTTGCCACTTTTGTTTTGTCATAAACCATTGAAGTAATGCCCCAGGTGTAGCAAACAGTGTATTTACCCTCAGGGTCGCAGGAAAGATTTTTAAAGCGTTCCATAAGGTTATCTTTGTTAGGAATGTTGCTGTAATCAAGTTCCTGCAGCATATTTTCGCTTATGAGCTTGCTTATCATATAATCTGACGGAATAATAACATCATAACTTACATTGCTGTTTTTAAGCATATTGTAAAGTTCTTCGTTGGTTTCGTAAGTGGTGTAGTTTACCTTGATGTTGTACTCTTTTTCAAATTCGTCAATTACATCAAGCGTACCGTCCTCACCGTTTGCAATGTATTCGCCCCAGTTATATACATTAACTTCACCGTCATAGCTTTTGCCGCAGCCTGCCATTGCACTGCAAGCCGCTGTACCGATGAGTAAAGAAAGAACAACACAGCCAAATTTTTTCATTTTCAATCTCCCTTATTCAGTTTATTTTTTCACCTTTTCCTCGTGTTTGTCACGAATATTTATAAGTATCATAACGATAAGTACCGCTAAAAACAAAAGTGCGGAAAGCGCATTGATTTTCGGCGATATTCTTCTGTGTGTCATTGAGTAAATCTCAATTGATAAGTTTTGAAACTTTGCTCCTCTTGTAAAATATGTGATTATAAAATCATCAAGAGAGTAAGTAAAGCTCATTAAAAGTCCGGAGAAAATACCCGGCATAAGCTCGTGAATTACCACCTTGTAAAAAGCCTGCCATTGATTACAACCGAGGTCGAGCGCCGCATCATAAATACTTTGGTCCATCTTGTGTATTCTCGGCATAACATTAAGCACTACAAAAGGAACGCAAAAACATATATGAGCAATAAGCACGGTAACAAAACCCATTTCAAAGTTAAATAAAACACCTAAAAATGTAAATAAAAGCATAAGCGATACGCCCATTACAATGTCAGGGCTGATAATCGGAATGTTAGACGCACTTTGTATAAGCAGTCTTTTTTTACCTTTGAAATTGCTTATTCCTATAGCTGCGGCAGTGCCGAGTACGGTTGCGAAAATTGATGCGAGTACGGCAATTATAAGCGAATTGCCGAGAGCGTTTATAATTTTATCATCTCTGAAAAGTTCTTCATACCATTTGAACGAAAAGCCTTTCCATACAGTAGTTTTACCCTCGTTGAACGAAAATATAATGAGTACAAAAATCGGAAGATATAAAAACAACATCACAAGTGTTGTATATATCTTTGAGGCAATATGCTTGTTTTTCATTATGCAATCGCCTCCTCATCTCCAAAGAAATTCATAAGCACAAGGAACACAAGGATGAATACCATCAGTATCAGCGAAATCGCCGAACCCGTACTTTGGTCTGTCCAGAACACCTTGTCTATAATGTCACCGATCATAATATCGTTTGTGCCGCCGAGGTACTGCGCTACAAGGAATGTACTTGCCGACGGAACAAAAACAAGTGTTATACCCGAAATAACACCGGGTATACTAAGCGGAAGCACAACTTTGCTGAAAACATGAAATCCGTTTGAACCGAGGTCTTGAGCCGCCTCAATAAGACCCTTGTCAATTTTACTCATAACAGTGTAAATCGGAAGAATCATAAACGGAAGATACTCATAAACCATACCGAGCACAACCGCACCCGAATTTCCGAGGTATGTACCGTGTATTCCGAAGAATGATAAAATTGTATCGAGCGGACCGTTTGACTGTAAAATCGTAACCCATGCGTATATTCTAAGCAAAAAGTTCATCCACATAGGAATCATCAAAAGCATATTTACAAAATTCTGCGTTGACGGTTTCATTTTTGTAAGCATATAAGCAAGCGGATAAGCAATAAGCAAACAGATTGCGGTTGATATTAATGCAATCCAAAGCGACCTTAAAAATACTTCTTTATAAAAGAAAGCCTTTTCAAAAGCCTCCAACGAAAATCCGCCGTTCTTGCCTGTAAAAGCTGTAATACCGACCATTATCATCGGTATCATTGTAAATACCGCCATCCAAATTATATAGGGAATAGAGGGCTTGCGTGATTTCATCTTTAACCCTCCTTATCGGATAAAACTTCAAATTTCGCTTTATCAAAATCAAACGAGAGCGGTACATAAGTGGCAACCTGTTCGTCAGTGTCGCTTAGCATAAGCCATTTTCGTGTGTCCGACTCAAGGATAATCTCATTATGTTCACCCTTATAAATAACAGATTCAATATATAAATCTGTAAGGTCACCGTTGCCGTCACCCGCAAGTGAAAGTGCGTCCGGCGGAAGAATGATTTTTAACTTTGTGCCTTCCTTAAAATAATGATTTGGCACTTCAATGGTTTCGTCTTCAAACTCAAAGCTGAATGTATTTTCGTCTTCGTTTGCGGAAGAAACCGTTACTTCGATTTCATTATTATAGAACGGCAGGAGTTTATTCATAATCTGAATATTAAACGGAATTACCTGCATACCGATCTGACTGCCGATTTCTGCGGAAGACGTGGAATGTATAAGGATTTCGCACTTGCCGCACATTACACTCATTTGTAGTGAACGCCCTTAAATGTCGATTTTACTACAGTGCCTGCAAGCTGACCTTTTTCGGGAGTTGTAATTTCAATATCCTCGGGACGGATTACAACATCGACAGGTGTGTTTTCGCCAAAGCCCTTGTCAACACATTCAAGTTGTTTGCCGAGAATTTCTACACGGCAGTCGCCGAGCATTGTGCCGTTAAGAATATTTGCCTCGCCGATAAAATCCGCAACAAACGCATTTACGGGTTCGTTGTAAATATCTTCAGGTGAGCCAACCTGCTCAACAACACCGTTGTTCATTACAATAACGGTATCGCTCATTGTAAGAGCCTCTTCCTGATCGTGTGTTACATATATAAAAGTTTTTTGAGAGTTTTGCTGAATTTCTTTTAATTCAATCTGCATACTCTTTCTTAGCTTAAGGTCAAGCGCACCGAGCGGTTCGTCAAGCAAAATAACTTCCGGGTCGCACACCAAAGCCCTTGCAATGGCAACACGCTGCTGCTGACCGCCCGAAAGTTTTGTGATAGCTCGCTTTTCATATCCTTTAAGGTCAACAACCGCAAGCATTTTTGAAACACGCTCTTTAATTTCGTTTTTCGGTAGTTTTTTCAGTTTTAAACCGAAAGCGACATTGTCAAACACATTAAGATGTGGGAAAAGCGAATATTTTTGAAAGACCGTATTAACATTTCTTTTGTTTGGCGGTGTGCCGTTGATTCTTTTACCGTCAAAGAGAACATCTCCGCTTTCAGGTTCGACAAAACCGCCGATAATTCTTAGGGTAGTGGTTTTTCCGCAGCCGCTCGGCCCGAGAATAGTAATAAATTCCTTGTCTTTAAAGTCAAGATTTATATGGTTTAATATTACCTCTCCGTCAAATCGGACGAATATATCCCTTAAAGATATAATGGTATTTTTTTCTGACTGCTCCATTCACGCACCCCTGTTCATAAAAAATCTAATATGCTGTATTTATTGCATAACTAAAGGACGGAGAGTGACAATTGGCAAAAGCTTTGACCAAGCGAACACTGTCCGCCCCTACAATTTACTGTAGCAATATTGTAAAGACAAAAGCATACCAGTAAATTATAGTCTTTTTTGCAGTAAAAGTCAATTATTATATTTTTGCAAATACCGCTTTTATTGTGTGTGTTAAAATGATGTGAACCAATAAAAAAGATAAGCAGAAAATACGGATATAGTTTGTCAAGTGTAAGAAGAAGGCAATTTGCAGATATCCGGAACTGACGGTACCGGGAGAAAAAGTACAGATGGTCACATCTATTTACAACGCAGAAGATATGTAAAATGCAATTGAGAAAACGCTTTGCTTTTTATATGTCATATGATATAATAATGTGTAAGTAAAGTGGGTAGAAGACCTGCAATCTGTAATCAAATTACAGGTTTTCTACCCTTGTATAAAAATATAGTTAATTATACAAAATCAATGTTTTGTATAATTGAGGGGAAAGGTGAAGCATTTAAATGAGTATTTCTTTCATAGATGAAGCGCCGCAGATAATCAAGGATTACTTGTTTTATATGCAGACGGTCAAAGGAAAATCACAGAAAACCGTTGATGAGTACTACATAGATTTGCGTACATTTTTCAGATTTATAAAATTACAGCGTGGACTTGTTCCGAATGATTCTGAATTTGAAAACATTTCGATTTCTGATGTTGACCTTGAACTTGTGAAAACCGTCACATTGAACGACGCATATGAATTTATGAATTATATTCAGCGTGAGCGCAAAAATCAAAATGTTACCCGTGCCCGTAAATGTTCGAGCCTTAAGGGTTATTTTAACTATCTCGCAACAAAAAAATGCGTGCTCGACAGCAATCCTGTTGAACAGCTTGAAGTTCCAAAAAAGAAAAAATCTTTGCCAAAGTATCTTACGCTTGAGCAAAGTCTTGAATTGCTGAATGCAGTCGACGGTGATTATAAGGAGCGTGATTACTGTATTCTCACGCTGTTTTTAAATTGCGGCTTGCGTGTGTCTGAAATGGCGTCTTTGAATTACACGGACATTCATCAGGATGACACTATGCGTGTTGTCGGCAAGGGCAACAAAGAACGAATTATTTACCTTAATTCCGCCTGCGTTTCCGCAATCCAAAATTATATGCGGGTGCGGCCCATTGACGGCGTTAAGGATAAATATGCGCTGTTTATCAGCCGAAATCACCGCAGAATGAGCGTAAAAACCATACAGGCTATGGTGTATAAATATCTTGAAAAAATCGGTCTGAATGCACAGGGCTACTCCTGTCATAAGCTAAGGCATACTGCGGCAACACTGATGTATCAGTACGGCGGAGTTGACATACGAGTGCTAAAAGATGTGCTCGGTCACGAAAACCTCGGCACAACCGAGATTTACACCCACTTAAGTTCCGAGCAGATGAAAAATGCCGCCGAGAAAAATCCTTTGTCTAAGGTAAAGCAAAAATCCAATAAAAAATCTGATGAAAAATAATAAAAATTTATTACGAGTTATAATGTTGACCTAAATTTTAAAATTATTTAATCTAAACCATAAATTACCCCAACTTTTGATAAAGGCACTAATAAAAAAACAGCCCCGACTTTGATTTTTCCAAAGCCGGGGTTTGTCATATCTTTACTGCGCCGCCTACATCTGTAAGCGGTTTTTTTTCTGCTAAATTAATTATTTTCACATTATGAATTATACAAAATCTTTCGATTTTTCGGAAGTTCGGGTGAGTTTTTATATCACCGAAAAACGCTACAGTACCGTCATCAATCATTGTACACGCACCGCCGATAAATCCGTAATCGTATCCGTCAAGTCTTATGCTTCCGCTGTCGATTTTCAGAACATCAATTCCGTTTTTGGTAAGCGCATTATAGATTGTGCTGTCGGCGGTTATGGCACTGTTTTTACCGATAACCGCAGTTGAACAGCGTGTGTAACCTTGTTTTACATCGACTATCTCAATGCCGTTTTCCTTGCAGTAATTTTTGACTGAAACATCTATAGCCTCTTCCCTGCCGTATAATTTTCCGCTGATATACAGGCAATTAAGTGCCACGCAATGCGGATATTTGCCGTCAATATTGTTCTTGCAAAGAATTATATTATAATCTTTGTTTTCACGAAGTCTTTTTAAATTATTACATTCTTTAAGCAGAAAAATATCGTTGTTGATTTTTAGCATTTGCATATCAATGTGCCGCTGCTCGGGCGTATTAAATTGTAAAATTTTATCCGACGGTATAATATCGTACCCAAAATTTTCAATTGCTTTGCAAAGTTTCGGGTATTCGTCGGACATTACAAAGGCGCTCATATGCTGACTGCCTCAAAGGCCTGTCTTATATTTTTCACTCCGATAAGCTCTGCACCGTCACATTTTACGGCTTTCAGATTGTGATACGGAAGAATGATTTTTGTAAATCCAAGCCTTACAGCCTCGTTTACTCTTAATTGAGCTTGAGAAACCGCCCTGATTTCGCCGGCAAGACCGATTTCGCCGAACACTACAACATTCTCGTCAATCGGAACATCTTTGAGACTGCTGATAAGCGCCATTGCGACCGCAAGGTCAATGGCAGGTTCGTCAATTCTAAGACCGCCGACAATGTTTATATAAGCGTCATTGTTTGAAAAATAATATCCCGCTCTTTTTTCAAGCACGGCAAGCAAAAGCGAAAGTCGGTTGTAGTCAAAGCCTGTTGCCATTCTTCGAGCGTTGCCGTAGCCGCTTTGCGTTGCAAGTCCCTGAACTTCCGCAAGAATAGGACGAGACCCCTCAATTGTACAGGTTACGCAAGTACCCGATACGCCTTTCGGTCTGCCCGACAGCAACATTACAGACGGATTGGGCACTTCCACAAGTCCCGTGTCGGTCATTTCAAACACGCCGATTTCGTTTGTAGAACCGTATCTGTTTTTGACTGCTCTTAAAATTCTGCATGACATCTGCTTGTCACCTTCAAAGTGCAGTACGGTATCAACGATGTGCTCAAGCACTTTCGGACCCGCAATTGACCCCTCTTTGTTTACATGACCTACCACAAACATTGGAATATCAAGCGACTTTGCCGTGCGCATAAGGCAGTTTGTCGATTCTCTGACCTGCGTTACACTGCCCGGTGAGGAGCTTAATTCTGTAAGATTCATTGTCTGAATTGAGTCGATCATTACTATATCGGGCTTTTCAGCACGGATTTGTTCGCACACTACTTCTACATCGGTTTCGGTCATTACAAAAAGATTCGGAGAATTTACACCGAGTCGGTTTGCCCTTAACTTAAGCTGTCTTTGCGATTCTTCGCCCGACACATAAAGCACTTTCATTGAGTTGCCGAGATATTGACAGATTTGCAGTAACACGGTTGATTTGCCGATACCGGGGTCACCTCCGAGCAAAATAAGACTGCCCTTTACAATGCCGCCGCCGAGCACACGGTTAAGTTCGCCGCAGCCCGTATCGTAGCGGTGCTCGTTTTCGGTGGTGATTTCCGTAATTGAATAAGGAGAAGAAACCGCAGAAGCTACATTTCTTTTTACGGCAGGCGTAGCTTTCACGCTTTCTTTGATTTCTTCTTCCATTGTGTTCCATTCGCCGCAGGTCGGACATTTTCCGTACCATTTCGGTGACTCGTAGCCGCACTGCGAGCATATATATACACTTTTAATTTTTGCCATATTAAACTTCCTTTAATAAACATTCATCAGTCCGACAGCTATCGCATAAGCCATTTTTTGTTGATAGGTATCGTCCTGCAATTTTGCACATTCGCTTTCGTTAGAGATAAATCCGCATTCACAAATTACGGCGGGCACAGTCGCATTTTTTAAAAGATAAATGCTTTTATCCGCTTTCTTACATTCCCTTTCATTGTCAGGCTGGAGCATAGTTTTTACAGATTGTCTGATACTCTCCGCAAGATCGGCGCTCTGCGGATTGTTAGGTGAATAAAAAACTTGCGTTCCGCTGTATTTGCTCTCGGTAAACTTATTCTGATGAATACTGATTACCACATTTTCGGGATTTGAATTAAATACAGAAAGACGGTTTTTCATATCGGAAACTTTGCGCTGTCGCACATTTTCGCCTTGCGTATATACGGATTTATCCTCTGTTCTGATTTGCTCTGTTTTATAGCCGAACAGTGTAAGCATATCCGAAAGTTTTACAGATATTTGCAGATTAAGGTCTTTTTCCACCACATTGTTATCATTTACAGCGCCGCCGTCCTCACCGCCGTGACCTGCGTCGATTATTACAGTATGCGTGTTTTCGCTGACATTACTTTCACTCGTCAGTACATTAAGACGAAAATAAGCCGTTGTAATCAGGAAAACAAAAGCAATTATAAGAATAAAACATATTGTAAAATACAAGATTTTCTTAAATTTCATAAAGCCGAACACCCCGTTTTATTTTTATGTGCGGAGTGCATTGCTTATAACAATTATAACATAGGCAATGTAAATTTTAAAGGCAAAACTAAAATTGTAACTATATAGTTTTGTCTGAATACTCTGTTAGTAATCAAAATGTAAGTACGGCGCACACCTATATGCAATGTACAGAAAATTCAGGTGAAGTTAATGGAAAAAACAACTCTTGACAAAATTCCGCTGAATTGCGAGGTTTATATAGACAGTATCGAGTGCGGCAACGGCATAAAAAACAGAATTTTTGATATGGGCATAACAGAGGGTGAGAAAATTGTGCCGATAATGAAAAGTCCGTTTGGCGACCCGACAGCGTATTTGTCAAAAGGAACGGTAATTGCGCTTAGAGAAAGCGATTGCAGTAAAATTACGGTACGCCTAAATCGGGATTACGCATAAATAATTAAAAAGTTGGGAGGTTTTTATTTGCTGACAAGAAACAGCCGTAAAACAGAGGCAAACGGAAAAATGTGCGACAATACAGACTACAATGTGGTACTTGCCGGCAATCCTAATGTCGGAAAAAGCACGATTTTCAATGCTCTTACAGGTATGAAACAGCACACGGGCAATTGGACGGGCAAAACCGTTGAGTATGCCAAAGGGTGCACAAAAATCAAAGACAAAAGTTTTTCCGTTGTCGATTTACCCGGCACATATTCTATGATTTCTTTTTCACCCGAAGAAGAAGTTTCACGGCAGTTTCTTGTCAGAGATGACATTGACTGCACGGTTATTGTAATTGATTCAAGCGTGCTTGAACGGAATCTTTCGTTTACCCTACAGGTTCTTTCGGTAACGAAAAAAGCGGTGCTGTGCCTCAATCTTAGCGACGAATGTTGTAAAAACGGTTTTGTTATTGATGAAGATGAGCTGTCGCTTAATCTCGGCATACCTGTTATAAGCACCAATGCGACAAAGAAAAGCGATATTGAAAAAATCCGAGAGAAAATTTACGATGTCTGCACCGAAAAAACAAAATGCTTTCGTGTTACAAGGCTGTATGACGGAATAGATATTTTTAATAAGGAAAAGCACAAAGAAAACACTGAATTTCTTGCCGCTCGGTCAAAGGAAATATGCAGTCGCTGTATAAAAAAATGCGGTGAAAACATAAGCGAAAAAACCAAAAAGCTTGATAAAATACTTACTTCTAAAATTACGGGAATACCTATTATGATACTTTTGCTCGGTTTGCTTTTCTGGATAACTGCGGTCGGCGCAAATTATCCGAGCCGTCTTTTGAGCGAACTGTTTGAATATATAAAAGTCGGTTTGGTATATGTATTTGATTTTTTTAATGCACCGGATTTTATAAAAGGCTTTTTTATAAACGGAATATACACGACACTCAGTTGGGTGGTTGCGGTAATGCTGCCGCCAATGGCGATATTTTTCCCACTGTTTGCGCTGATAGAGGACTTTGGTTATTTACCGAGGATAGCGTTTAATCTTGACAAATTCTTTTCAAAATGCGGTGCGCACGGCAAGCAAGGTCTGACTATGGCAATGGGAATCGGCTGTAATGCCTGCGGAGTTACGGGCTGTCGCATAATAGAATCACCTAAAGAAAGACTGATTGCGACAGTTACAAATAATTTTATGCCCTGCAACGGAAGATTTCCGATGCTTATTGCGCTGATTACAATATTCTTTTCGGGCAGTGCCTGCGTATTTGCAAGTTCAATAAGCATAGCGTTAATCCTTGTTTTACTGATATTTTTTGCGGTTATGATGACAATGTTTGTGTCTAAAATATTGTCTGTAACGCTGTTAAGCGGCGAGCGTTCGGCTTTTGCGCTTGAACTTCCGCCGTACCGCAAGCCGAGAATTCTAAAAACTATAGTCAGCTCGTTTTTAGACCGTACCTTGTTTGTACTTGGCAGAGCGGTTATAGTAGCAATTCCGGCAGGAGCGCTGATATGGCTGCTTGCAAATATCTATATTGCAGACAGTTCACTGCTTTCGTATTGTACGGATTTTTTTGACCCGTTCGGCAGAGCCATAGGTCTTGACGGTGTAATTATAATGGCTTTTGTACTCGGCTTTCCCGCTAATGAAACTGTAATACCGATAATAATTATGTCGTACCTTTCCACGGGTACGCTGACTGATTTTGCAAGTTATGAGGAACTTTTTGCATTGCTTACGCAAAATGGCTGGACGCTTACAACGGCAATCTGTACAATAGTAATGTGCATCTTCCACTTCCCTTGCTCCACAACCTGCCTTACAATCAAAAAAGAAACTGGTAGTATGGGCTGGACGATGTTTTCGATAGTTATGCCGACAATGATTGGCATAGCTCTTTGCTATCTGATTTCTCATATTATGTAAATCAACTTAATTTAAAAAATCCAAACAGAAAGCCTGCCCTTACATTATGCAAGGGCAGGCTTTGAGGTTATCAAATGAAAACAATATTATAATTAGAATTCATAGATTAAGTATAAAGAAAAGGAGATTATAATGAAAAAATTTATTGCTTAATTAATCGGAAATTAATCAGAAATCAATTTCAAGGTCATAGTAGCAAGCCTTAAGGAGTTTTTCCATTTCTTCCTGACTTGGCTGACGAGGGTTAGAGCCTGTGCAAGCGTCTGCGATAGCATTCTTAGCTGTTTCGGGGAGCTTATCCATAAACTCTTTTTCGTCGATAATGCTTACATCAGCCTTAACACCGCCCGGACCGTAGTTCTTAATAGCCTGCGGAATGTCGAGCTGATCGTTCATTGAGCGAAGCTCTGCGATAAGTGCGTCAACGAGTTCTTCTGTTGTTTCGCCCTTAAGGTCGATGAATTTAGCAATCTGTGCATAACGCTCGGCTGCTGTAGCATCTTTGGAATTATATTTAATTACCTTAGGAAGGTACATAGCATTTGCACAGCCGTGAATAATGTGACCGCCCGAGAATGCAGCACCTGTCTTATGAGCCATTGAGTGAACAATACCGAGAAGAGCGTTTGAGAATGCCATACCTGCAAGGCACTGTGCATTGTGCATAGCATCACGAGCGTCCATATCGCCTTCATATGACTTTTTAAGGTCGTTGTGAATCATCTTAATTGCGTGAAGTGCAAGAGCATCTGTATAATCACAGTTAAGAGTAGATACATATGCCTCAATTGCGTGTGTCATAGCATCCATACCTGTATGTGCTGTAAGCTTTTTAGGCATAGTTTCAGCAAGTGACGGATCAACAATAGCTACATCAGGAGTAATATTGAAGTCGGCAAGCGGATACTTGATACCCTTGTCGTAGTCGGTAATTACAGAGAAAGCCGTAACCTCTGTAGCTGTACCGGAAGTTGACGGAATAGCACAGAATTTTGCTTTCTGTCTTAATTTAGGGAAGCTGAACGGTGTGATAAGATCCTCAAATGTGATTTCAGGATACTCATAGAATGCCCACATAGCCTTTGCCGCATCAATCGGTGAGCCGCCGCCCATTGCTACAATCCAGTCAGGCTCAAACTCTCTCATAACGGCTGCGCCCTTCATAACTGTATCAACAGATGGGTCAGGCTCAACACCCTCAAAGAGTTTAACTTCCATTCCTGCTTCTTTTAAATAATCAACAGCCTTGTCAAGGAAACCGTTACGCTTCATTGAGCCGCCGCCTACTACTACAATTGCTTTTTTGCCTTCGAGTGTTTTTAAACTTGAAAGAGCATCTTTTCCGTGATAAAGATCTCTTGGTAATGTGAATCTGTACATTATTATGACCCCCTAATAGGAAATATTAGTCACTTTTTCATTGACTAAGGATATTATAACACCTTTTATTTCCAAAGTAAAGGGTTTTTAAGTAAAATTTATGTGAAAATATAGAAAAGTTTTTATTACATCACAAATATTATTATATATAATCACAGAACAGTCACATTATAACCCGTAAATGTTATCAACATCGTTTGCATACTCTTTTACGAGCTCAAGAAAATGCTTTGCAACGGGATTGGTAGCGGATTTACTCCACGCCATAACATAAGAAATGCTTGTGTCAGCATCGCTTAGCGGTATGCTTGAACAGCTTTTGTCCGATGAAAAATTCAGCAGTGAACTCGGAACAATAGAAATTCCCATACCCGCCGCCACTGCCATATACATACTTTTTACATCGTCAAATGTATTTGTGATTTTGGGTGAAATATGGAAAGTGCGGTATAAATCCATAACCTCCATATACAGTATGGGAGAAACATTTTCAGAAAGAAGTACAAGTTTTTCGTTTGCAAGGTCAGCCATAGAAATATTTTTCTGCTTTGCCGCAGTATTTGTTTTGTCCGCAATTACATAAAGCTGTTCGCTGTGGGTTACTATAGACTCGACAGATGAGCTTTCGGGCAGCATATCCCTCGGCATAAAGCAAAAGTCATAATCGCCGCCGAGTACATTGCCGTTTTCCGAACCGTCAAGTTCTTTTACATCAACCGTAATATCGGGATAACGCTTGCGAAATTCTTTTATGCATTTTGTCGGAAACGAAAAAGAGGTTTGGTCGCACGCAACCGTAATTCTTCCCTTTCCTCCGTCATGCATCTGCTTTATTATAGATGTGGCTTTGTTCAAGGTTTCTACAATTTCTATTGCGTACGGCAACAAAGTCTTGCCCTCGTTTGTAAGGAGAACATCACGGTGCGAGCGTATAAAAAGCTGTACCCCAAATTCTTTTTCAAGGTCTATTATATATCGGCTTACTGTTGACTGCGAAACATAATTACGCCTTGCCGCCTCAGAAAAATTCAGAGTGCGTGCCACAGAGATAAAGCACTTTAACTGATTTATGTCCATAAATAAAGTTTCCTTTCGCTAATTGTATCTTGTTATGCAGGAAGTGAATAAATAAGTCGAAATCGATAAATAATTACATTAAAACTTTAGTTGACCAATTCTTTCCTTTCTGCTATAATTTGAGTATAGCATAATAGTATGCAAAAATCAAATAATAATCAAATACTATAAATAATTATGCGGCAAGGAGCAGTTATGAAAAAAATAGTTATTACAGGTATGGGCGCAGTTACACCTATCGGCATAGGTGTAGATACTTACTGGAAAAATATCACAGCAGGCGTGTCGGGTATAGACACAATCAAAAGTTTTGACGCATCTGAACTTGCGGTTCAGATTGCGGGCGAAGTAAAGAATTTTAACCCATCGGATTATATGCCGAAAGACTTAATCAGAAAAACGGATCCGTTTATGCAGTATGCATATATTGCTGCAGAGGAGGCTTTAAAGCAGAGCAACCTTGAAATTGAACCTGAACGCACAGGTATTGTAATGGGTACAGCTATGAACGGCATTGCTACAATTGCGTTCACTCAAGACGCACTTTCGGGCGCTGCACATAAAAAGGTAGGACCGAGATTTATTCCTAAAATTCTCGGCAACATTGCCGCTGCAAATATCGCAATCGACCACAATATTCAAGGTCCAAGCCTTACCGTAAGCACAGCTTGTTCATCGGGCGGCGATGCAATCAACACAGCTTGTATGTGTATACAGACAGGCAAAGCCGATGTAATGCTCGCTGTCGGTGCGGAGTCGGTTCTCTGTCCGCTTGTAATTTATTCGCTTGCAAACGCAAAGGCACTTTCACGCAGAAACGACTCCCCCGCTACCGCAAGCAGACCTTTTGATGTTACCCGTGACGGTTTTGTAATCGGAGAGGGCGGCGGTGCGCTTGTTCTCGAAACCGAGGAGCACGCACTTGCAAGAGGCGCAAAGATTTACGGCGAAGTTCTCGGCTGCGGCAACACAGATGATGCTTACCATGTAACAGCTCCGCATCCGGAAGGAAGAGGCGCTATTGCTTGTATGAAACAGGCTATTGCACAGGCAAATATCGACGCATCACAGATAGGTTATGTAAATGCTCACGGCACAGCTACCAATAAGGGCGATACTGTAGAAACCGCATCAATCAAAAGTGTGTTCAGTGACAAACTTCCGTATGTAAGTTCAACTAAGGGCGCTACAGGCCATATGATGGGCGCAGGCGGCATTACAGAAGTTATTACCTGTGTAAAGGCTATTGAAACAGGAGTAATTCCGCCGACAATCAACTTAAATGAAGTTGACCCAGAGTGCAGCGGAATAGACTTTGTCGCTAACACAGCAAAGAAAGCCGAAATAGATTATGCTATGTCGAACGCATTTGGCTTCGGCGGACAGAATTCAAGCATTATTGTAGGCAGATACAAGGGATAATCCCTAATGATATAAAGGAGAAATTTATGCAGTTAACTTATGATTCAGATATGTTTGTAAAAACATTTGAAAGCGAATTTACATGGCTTAACGGCTTTATGAGAAATGTTCGCCGTTTTGGCAATAGAACAGCTGTTATTGACCCTGCCCGTAACATAAAGTGGACATATACAGAATTAAACACAGCTGCAAATAAGTTTGCAAATGCCATGAAAGCAGACGGTGTTAAAAAGGGCGATGTTGTATTTATGCAGCTTTTTAACTCTACACAATTTTTGCTTGGATATATATCACCGCAAAAACTCGGAGCTATCGGTAATCCCGCAAACTTTAATCTTTCTCCGGGCGAAACGGCGGAAATCATCGGTCACAACAAACCTACTGTATATGTGTATGACACAGAAATCCTTGATACAGTTGTAAAGGCTCTTGAAATCACTTCTCATACTCCAAAGGTAATTATCGCCGTAAACAACTCCGGTAAAGAAATCGAGCTTCCGCAGGGACATATTCTTTTTGAGGACTATATAAAAAATGCCTCCGAAGAAAATCCGCCTGTAGATTTTGAGCCGCATATATATGATGAGGTTGTTCGTTTGCAGACTTCGGGCACAACAGGCACACCAAAGGGTGTTCCGCTCAACAATGTAAACGAAGTGCTTTCGGCACACGATGTAATTATGCATTTCCCGCTCAACCCTACCGACATTACAATGAATATGACGCCGTGGTTCCACCGTGGCGGTTTACATTCGGGCGGTCCTACCCCTACTTTGTATGTAGGCGGATGTATTGTAATTATGCGTAATTTTAACCCTAAGACCTGCCTTGAATATGTAGAGAGCAATAAGATTACTTTTATAACAGGTGTACCGTCAATTCTCACTCTGCTTGCAAGCCGACAGGAAAAGCACCCTAAGAATATTTCTTCTTTAAAGGGTATAATAACTATGGGCAGTCCGCTTGAAAAAGAGGCTTGTATTCGTTTTCAGAATGTGCTTACACCTAATATTTTTAACGGCTACGGCACAACAGAAACATTTTGGAATACATTTTTACGCCCGTATGATTTACCTGAAATGGCAGGTTCTGCAGGTCGTTCATGTACCGATGATGAGGTAAGAATCGTAAATGTTTACGATGAGGGAAAAGCAAATCCCGATGATACTGTTCCTTGTGACGGCAAGACAGAGGGCGAAATAATTATTAAGTGCCCCGGTAAGACAACCTATTGCTATGTAGGCAACGAAAAAGCCTCAAAGGATAAATTTGCCGACGGCTGGATGTACACAGGCGATGTAGGCACTTGGGACGAAAATCAATTTATCACAATTTCGGGCAGAAAAGATGATATGATTATCAGCAAGGGCGAAAATATCTACCCTGCAAGAATCGAAGAGGCTATCAATAAGCACCCTAAAGTTTCGGAATGTATAGTAACCGGTGTGCCTGACAGTGTTCGTGGCGAAAGCGTTGCAGCCTATGTTATTCCCGAGGACGAAAGCCTTACTGCCAAGGAGCTTTTTGAATTTTGCGCAAATTCCCCTGACATTTCAAAATATCAGGCTCCGAGATATTACCGCTTTGTGACAGAATTGCCACACACGGCGACAGGTAAAAAGCAGCACTTCAAAATAAGACAGCAGGCTAAAGAAGATTTGAAAAACGGTTTGCTTATTAAAAAATAAAGGGTGATTTTTTGCAGATAAAACCATATTCAAGAAGAATCAATTACTATGAAACCGATATGATGAGCATAGTCCATCATTCAAATTATATCAGGTTCTTTGAGGAAGCACGATGTGACTTTATGGAGCAAATCGGCTGCGATGTAAGAGCACTTGAGGATAAAGGTGTTTCTATTGCCGTTGTTGACGCATACGCAAAGTACATTGTGCCGTTGAAATTTGACGATAAGGTTTACATCACAACAAAACTTACTAAGATGTCGGCAGCAAAAATGGAATTTGAATACGAAATCAGATTTGCTGATACCGACATTCTCGCAACAGTAGGCAAAACATCACATTGCTGTGTAAACCGCTCAAACAAACCTATGCCTATTAAAAAAGCTGACGCAAACTTGTACGAAACATTGCAAAATTTAATATAAGTTCTTTATTAAAGGTTTGTTGAATTGTTGCTTAGCGTAATGCTTTGTCAAGTAATTATAAAAATTTGCCAAAACACAATTCATTAAAGTACCGACATAAAACAGAACCGATAAAATAAGCAACCCTCTGTAAGTAAAAACTTACAGAGGGTTTGTTGTTCAGTATGGATTTTAAGTTGGATTTGACTTTATAATTTACTTTTGTCAACAAAGTGGCTGATTAAATCTTTACGGGTTACAATGCCTATGAATACTCCCGAATCATCTGTGACAGGGATAAAGTTCTGATTCAAGGCTCTCTCGTAAAGCTCTTTCATATCAACGCTTATTTTTACAGACGGGTTGAAGTCGGTGCGGATAAGGTCACGCACAAAATACTTTTCCTGCGATTTCATACCCTGCGTTTGCTTTTCGACTATGTACCATAAAAAGTCGCCCTCACTGACTGTGCCGACATACTTGCCGTATTCGTCAATAACAGGTACTGCGGTGTAGCTGTGCGCTTTCATTTTTTCAAGTGCCTGTCTTATGGTGCTGTCTTCATAAATATAAGCCACTGTTTCTTTTGGTTTTAATAGCATTACAATGTTCATTTTATTTCACCGAATTAACTTTCAGATTTGGCGGTCATATATATTTTGCCTATTGCAAATATAATTGCAAACAATAAAAGCGGCGGGTCTTGCTCAAGCAAGCCTGTAAGAATAAAAATTATACTCGGAAAAATTGCCGTCATCATATGCAGTGTGTGGTTTCTGCTGCGATAAAACATTATACAACTTACAATGTGCAGTAAAATTAAAAATACCATTGAAACAATCCAAAAGTTGCGCATTGTTTCCGACAAAAATCCTTTACCCTGTATTCCGAATCCGCATACCATACAGAAGATTACCGCAAAACCGCCGATTTGTTCAAATGCTTTTAATCCTCTGTTTACCGTGTCTTTCGGCGGCTTGTACTTTTTGTCAATACATCTGAAAATCACCCAAATTATAAATAAAGCCGCAATAACGGGTATTCCGTAAAAATTAAAAAATTGCATTAAATCATCCTAAATATATTGTTTGTTTTTATTAATTCTATCACAGTTTTTGATAATTCTCAAGTGCTTTATTCTACAAATTATCGCAAAATATATATTTTTTACAACAAAAGTGCATAAGTGACAGAATTGTAAATTGATTTTTCAGAAAAAAGATTGTATTATATTAAAGTACACATTTTTGTGAATAGAAAATTTTGGAGGAGATTTTTTGAACACCGAGAAAAAGCGAAAACGCTTTAGAATAAGCGGAAAGCTTATTTTTAATATAATAGTTCTTGGCATTACCTTTTATCTTATAGTCTTTTTCTGCGTTTCCGAAAACGGAATGATTGACTTGCTTTCTTCACCCGACGGTTTTATATGGGGATGGATAATTGCAGGCATAGTCGCATTTGATATGAATATAGTTATAGACAGTATTGTAACGCAGATACTTATTAGAATACAATATCCCGATTTCAGATTTATTGACGCTCTCAAAGTTGCGCTGGTCGGTGTTTTTTTCGGTGCTGTCACTCCGTCCAACACAGGCGGACAACCTATGCAGTTGTATCTTCTTTCAAAAATGAAAGTCGGAGTCGGGTTCGGCTCGGCGTGTATGACGCAAAAATTTGTTTATTATCAGATTGTTACGGGAGTATTCAGCGTACTTGCCATTATAATAAAGTTTGATTATTTTAAAGCGGCTTTTACCAATATATGGTCTACCCTGTTTATCGTACTCGGCTTTTTGACCCAAACAGTTGTTACCGTTTTGTTTTTGGTTGTATCGTTCAGTCCGAAAATTACAGGTAAAATTATTAAGTTTATAGATAAAATTTTACATAAATTCAAATTTATCAAAAATCCGGATAAAAAAGTGAAATCGCTTAAAGAGCAGGTTGAGCTTTTCCATACAGGCAACAAACTGCTTTATGAAAATAAAAAGCGTATGATGTTGCTTTATGCTCTCGTTGCACTGCAAGTAATTGCTATCCTCTCTGTTCCGTATTTTGTATATCTTTCTTTTGATATGCACAGCATTGCCGTTGAGCAAGGTCAGGTTCCGCTTAATTTTCTTGATACAATTTGTATTCAGTCGTTTGTGCTCTTTACTTCAAACCTTGTGCCTCTGCCGGGCGCATCCGGCGGCGCAGAGCTTGCGTTTACAATGTACTTTGGCCCGTTCTTTGTTGTTGGACTTGCAAACAAAATTAAGCCTGCAATCCTGTTGTGGAGATTTATTACATATTACGGCGCAATATTAATTTCCGCTCCGTTCTCTTACCTTACAAAGGGCAAAAGAATTGATGACGCCATTAAGGAAAATGAATTTTCCGACGAAAACGAACTTGAAGAAATAAAAACAGAATAAGCATAATTTTACTGTTCGGCACATTAAAAAGCAATGATAATGTGCCGAACTTTCTTTTATGTAAATCAAATAAATAATTGCGGCAGAAATATGCAATATTTTTTGAAGAATATTGCAAAAAAACTTGTTTTTGGTTCAATTCTGATTTATAATTATAAAGTAATAAGAGTGAAAGAGGAGATTTATATGGTTACACTTGATAAAATCTATCACGCATCTTATGTACTTAAAGATGTAGTTATCCCTACCCCGCTTGTTAAGGCAACCGCTATCAGCGATGATTGCGAAGTTTACCTTAAGCCTGAGAATTTGCAGATTACAGGTTCGTTTAAGGTAAGAGGCTCGGGATATAAGATTTCTCAGCTCACAGAAGAAGAAAAGAAGCGTGGTGTTATTGCTTGCTCGGCAGGTAATCACGCTCAAGGTGTTGCGCTTGCCGCAACAAAATACGGTATTAAATCACTTATCTGCTTGCCTGACGGCGCTCCGATCTCTAAGGTTGAGGCTACAAAGGGCTACGGCGCAGAGGTTTGTATGGTACCGGGTGTGTATGACGATGCCTACAATAAGGCTTGTGAGCTTCGTGACGAACATAACTATACTTTTATTCATCCGTTTGACGATGAAAATGTAATTGCAGGTCAGGGTACAATCGGTATTGAAATTCTTGAAGAATTGCCTGACGCAGACGCTGTAGTTTGTGCTATCGGCGGCGGTGGACTTATCTCGGGTGTTGCTTGCGCAATCAAGAGCCTTAACCCTAACATCAAGGTTTACGGTGTTCAGGCAGAGGGTGCTCCGTCAATGTACGAGTCAATCAAACAAGGTAAGCCTGTTCATCTTGACAAGGTATCAACTGTTGCTGACGGTATTCAGGTTAAAGAACCGGGTGAGCACACATTTAAGTATGTTCAGAAGTATGTCGATGACATTGTAACCGTAACCGATGATGAAATTTCATCTGCTATTTTAAAACTTATTGAATCACAGAAGATGATTGCCGAGGGCGCAGGCGCTGCACCTCTCGCAGCTGTAATGTTCAACAAACTTCCTGTAAAGGGCAAAAAAGTTGTTTGCGTAATTTCGGGCGGCAACATTGATGTTACTATCCTTTCAAGAGTAATTAAGCGTGGTCTTTTAAGATCGGGCAGATCACAGACACTTTGCATTGAACTTCAGGATAAACCGGGTCAGCTCAAGCAGGTAGCCGATATTATCGCTGACAAGGGCGGAAATGTTATTTCTATCCACCACGAGCGTGCAAGCGAGGGTACTGATATTAACGGCTGTTACCTAAGAATTGTACTTGAAACAAGAAACTTTGACCATGTAAAAGAAATTACAGACGCACTTATTAACGCAGGCTTTAAGCTTGTATAATATATGGAGGAATTTATTATGGAAAAAATCTATACAAAAAATGCTCCCGATGCTATCGGCCCATATTCACAGGCAGTTGTAGTAAACGGTCTTGTATTTACATCAGGTCAGATTGCTATTAATCCTGCAAGCGGCAATGTTGAGGCTGCAACAATTGAGGCACAGACAGAACAGGTTTGCACAAACCTTAAGAATGTTCTCGAGGCTTCCGGCAGTTCACTTGAAAAGGCTGTAAAGACAGTTTGTTTCTTAAAGGATATGAACGATTTTGCCGCATTCAACGCTGTATATGGCAAGTATTTCACAGAAAAGCCTGCCCGTTCCTGCGTAGCTGTAAAACAGCTCCCAAAGGATGTTCTCGTTGAAGTTGAAGTAATCGCCGAAGTTTAATTCTGTATAAAATCTGTTGATTTTTTCAAAACAAAAACCTGCACTTTAATTATAGAGTGCAGGTTTTTTGCTTAGTAAACTGCTTTAGATAAATGATCATAAGCCGCAGACAGTATTCTTTTTGAGCTTTCATATTCAAAAGTATTGTAAGCCTCATCAAACGCTAAAAGTTTAACGGCTGATAATTCTGACTTTTGAAATTTTACATTCTGATTTTTATATTCAGCAAGAAAATAAACTATTTGCTTTACTGTATCGACTTTGTTCGGAATTATATGCTCGTCGACTACCCTAAAGCCATCAATAAGATTTGCTTTTACACCGACTTCTTCAAATATTTCTCGTAAGGCGGTTTGTTCTTCAGTTTCATCTGCTTCCATATGCCCTTTTGGAAATCCATGAAAGCCTTGAAGCTGCTTCACAATTAAAAATTTATATTCGTTGTTTTCTTTTGTAAATACAACAGTTCCGCAAGATTTTTCGTATTTCATAGGCTGATTAATTTATTCAATCACAAGTTCAACAGGGCAATGGTCGCTGCCGAAAACTTCTGTGTGAATATCGGCGCTGACAAGTCTTGAATCAAGGGCTTTTGATGTGAGAAAATAGTCAATACGCCAGCCTGCATTCTTTTCTCTCGCTTTAAATCTGTATGACCACCACGAGTATATTCCCTCTCTGTCGGGATAAAAATAGCGGAAAGTATCGGTAAATCCGCTGTCTAAAAGCGCAGTCATTTTACCTCTTTCCTCATCTGTAAAGCCTGCGTTTTTGCGATTTGTCTTAGGATTTTTAAGGTCAATTTCATTATGCGCAACATTGAGGTCGCCGCATACGATTACGGGTTTTGCTTTTTCAAGATTTTTCAGATATTCTCTGAAAGCGTCCTCCCAAACCATTCTGTAATCAAGTCTTAATAACTCGTTTTTGGAATTTGGCGTATAGCAGGTCACAAAGTAATAGTCCTCAAATTCGGCGGTTATCACTCTGCCCTCTTTATCGTGTTCTTCAATTCCAAGTCCGTAGGTTACGCTTATCGGCTCTTCTTTTGTGAAAAGCGCAGTGCCCGAGTACCCCTTTTTTTCGGCGTAGTTCCAATACATATGATAGCCGTCAAGCTGCAAGTCGATCTGTCCTGCCTGCAACTTAGTTTCCTGCAAGCAAAATACATCTGCATTTACTTCATTAAAAAAGTCAAGAAAGCCCTTTGTTACGCAGGCTCTCAGTCCGTTTACATTCCAAGATATAAATTTCTTCATAATTGCTCCTTATCCTATTATTTCTTCCCATTCTGCCTCTTTAAATCCTGTAAGTACCTTATCACCGTTAATGAGAATGGGGCGTTTTACTAACATTCCGTCGGTTGCAAGCAGTTGATATTTTTCTTCAAGCGACATTTGCGGCAGCTTGTCCTTTAAATTCATTGACTTATAAAGCATACCGCTTGTGTTGAAAAACTTTTTAATGTCAAGTCCGCTCATTTCGTGCCATTGCTTTAATTCCTCGACTGTCGGATTATTTTCAACAATGTGTCTGTCCTCGTAATCGGCACCTTTGCTGTCTAAGAAATTCTTAGCCTTTTTGCAGGTCGAACATTTCGGATATTCTAAAAATAACATAATATCACTCCAAATAAAAAATACAACTATAGTATAAAATATTTTCGGCTAATAATCAACATTTTCGGCTCTTTGCTTGAAAATAATTTTGATTTTATATATAATATTTATTATGGATAAGTTTGAACTTTTAAAACAATACTTCGGCCACGATTCGTTTCGTGACGGTCAGGAAAATATAATAGATAATATTTCGAGCGGCAGAGATGCGCTTTGTATTATGCCTACGGGCGGCGGAAAGTCGATTTGCTATCAGATTCCGGCACTTATGTCGGACGGAATTGCAATTGTGATTTCTCCGCTTATTTCGCTGATGAAAGACCAGGTTACTTCGCTTAATCAAAACGGAATCAGAGCGGCATACATCAACAGCACGCTTACTCCCGCCCAACAGTCGAAAGCAATTTATAACGCTATGCGAGGCGAATACAAACTGATTTATGTTGCGCCCGAAAGGCTTGAAGCGCCCGCTTTTCTTAATCTTTGCAACAGTATAAAAATTTCTCTGATTGCGGTTGATGAGGCACACTGTGTGTCGCAATGGGGTCACGACTTTCGCACAAGCTATTTGAAAATATCCGATTTTATTTCTAAACTTGATGACAGACCGGTCGTTTCCGCATTTACGGCAACGGCAACCGACGCTGTAAAAAAGGATATTCTAAATCTGCTCGGTCTTAAAAATCCTTTTGAAATAACAACGGGTTTTGACAGAAAAAATTTGTTCTTCGCCGTAAAGCGTCCGCAAAACAAGCAAAAAGAATTACTCGCCATAGTGAGCGAACACAAAAAACAGAGCGGAATAATTTACTGTGCTACCCGTAAAAATGTAGAAAAAGTCAGCGATTTTCTCAATGAAAACGGCTATGATTCGCTTATTTATCACGCAGGATTGAGCAATGAAATACGAAGCAAAAATCAGGACGATTTCATTAATGACAGATGCAATCTGATTGTTGCAACCAATGCTTTCGGAATGGGAATTGATAAGCCCGATGTGCGCTTTGTGGTGCATTATAATATGCCGAAAAATCTTGAAAACTACTATCAGGAGGCAGGCAGAGCAGGTCGTGACGGCGAAAACTCCGATTGCGTTTTGCTGTACAGCCCCGGTGATGTTCATACACAAAAATTTTTTATTGAAAATAATGACGAAAATGATGAACTGACCGATGAACAGCGTGAAAAAATCAAGAAAAACGATTACTATAAACTTAATAAAATGGTAGGTTACTGTACATCTACCACCTGCCTTAGAAATTATATTCTAAACTACTTCGGTGAGTATCACACAAACGAGTGCAAAAACTGCTCGGCTTGCCTTAAAGAATACAAGCTTACTGATGTAACGGTAGATTCGCAGAAGATTATTTCTTGCATTATACGAACAGGGCAGCAGTTCGGCACTTCTACAATATCCGCCGTGCTTGCAGGCTCAAAAAGCGAGAATATTTACAAATACAGGTTAAATAATCAGTCTACATATGGCATAATGAGTGAGAAGCGCAGAACGGTTATAAACGAGCTTATAACAAGGCTTATTGACGAAGAGTATATAACTCAAACCGAGGACAAATACCCTGTTTTAAAGGTAACGCAAAAATCATATCCGATTTTGAAAGGGCAAAAAAGCCTTACAATGCGCCTCGCCGTTAAAGAGGAGCTGCACAGAGAAATTCAGCATACAGAGGTCGATAAGGTGTTGTTTGACAAACTTAAGGAGCGCAGAAAATATCTTGCGGATAAAGCCAGCGTTCCTCCGTATGTTATATTCAGCGACGCATCTTTGCGTGATATGTGCGCAAAACTTCCGACAAACGAAAATGATTTCTTAAGAATATCCGGTGTCGGTATTAAAAAGCAGGAAAAATACGCAAAAGAATTTATCCAGATTATTAAGGAATATAAGGAAGAAAAGTTTTAAAATACGGCATACCATTTCTATAATTTAACATTGAAATGGTATGCCGTTTCTGATTACAAATCCTGCAAATCTGCGCTTGGAATATCGTTTTCAAGATTATCTCTTGCTAAGTCGTTGTCTATATAAGAATAAAAATTTGAAATAGGTCTTTCGCTGTGCGGTTTACTGTGATACACCTTTTGTGACGGAGGCTGTGTGCCTGCAATAATCGGATTGGCTTTTTCGTTGCTAAGTTTAGCCCCGCCCTGCAATTCGGGTACAATCTCTGCTCTGTTTTTATTTTTATCGTAAATGTTATCTGCTCTGTGCATTCCTTTTTTAGCCATAAAAATCACCTCAAAAGTATTTTGCACAGTAAAAACAGAATTATTAGCATATGAAATAAAGAACCTTACAATAAAAGCGAAATAAACATATAAAAAATCCTGCCTGAAAAATCAGACAGGATTTTGAATTTATTAAAGGATTTAATTAGCAAACACCCTGAGCAATCATTGAATCTGCAACCTTCTCAAAGCCTGCGATGTTAGCACCTACTACATAGTTGCCCTCATAGCCGTACTTCTTAGCAGCATTGTCAATGTTGTGGAAAATATTAACCATAATGTTCTTGAGCTTAGCGTCAACTTCCTCAAATGTCCATGAAAGGCGCTGTGAGTTCTGTGACATCTCAAGAGCAGAAGTAGCAACACCGCCTGCGTTAGCTGCCTTACCCGGAGCGAAGAGTAAACCTGCCTCCTGGATGAGCTTTGTAGCCTCAAGAGTTGTAGGCATATTAGCGCCCTCTGCTACTGCATAGCAACCGTTAGCGATAAGTCTCTTAGCATCGTCAGCGTTAAGCTCGTTCTGTGTAGCACATGGAAGAGCAACATCACACTTAACTGACCAATCGAATTTACCCTCATGGTACTCTGCATTTGGACGGTAGTTCTTGTACTCTGAAAGTCTGCCTCTCTTAACTTCCTTGATTTCCTTAACAGCGTCAAGGTCGATACCCTCTGCATCGTAAACCCAACCTGTTGAATCAGAAAGTGTAACTACCTTAGCACCAAGCTCTGTAGCTTTCTGTGTAGCGTAAATAGCAACATTACCTGCACCAGAAATACAAACTGTAGCACCGTTGATGTCTTTACCGTTGCACTTGAGCATTTCCTCTGTGAAGTAAAGAAGACCGTAACCTGTAGCCTCTGTTCTTGCTAAAGAACCGCCCCAGTTGAGACCCTTACCTGTAAGAACGCCCTCATATACATTTCTGATTCTCTTATACTGACCGAACATATAACCAATCTCACGAGCGCCTGTACCGATGTCGCCTGCAGGAACGTCTGTGTCAGCACCGATGTGCTTGCAAAGCTCTGTCATAAAGCTCTGGCAGAAAGCCATAACTTCGTTGTCGCTCTTGCCCTTAGGGTCAAAGTCAGAGCCGCCCTTACCGCCGCCGATAGGAAGACCTGTTAATGAGTTCTTGAAAATCTGCTCAAAACCGAGGAACTTAATTACACCGAGGTTTACAGACGGATGTAATCTTAAACCGCCCTTGTAAGGTCCGATAGCGCTGTTGAACTGTACACGGAAACCACGGTTTACCTGTACCTTGCCGTTATCGTCAACCCAAGGAACTCTAAACATAATAACACGCTCAGGCTCTGTGATTCTTTCGAGAATTGCGTTCTCCTGATACTTAGGATTAGCCTCAAATACAGGCTCAAGTGATGTTAAAACTTCTGTAGCTGCCTGAATAAACTCAGGTTCATTTGGATTTTTTGCTTTAAGCTTTTCGAGCTGTTCACTTACATACGACATTGTATGTTCCTCCTTATTAATTCAAAACAATTTATCATTACCACAATTAAATATTGTTTGTGGCTTTCGACATATTTATAATACTACTTTTTTAACTGTTTTGCAAGTTTTTTAAATAAAGTTTATAAACTTGTTAATATTTAGCTATTATTTTGTCGAAAATAAAAATATTTTACCTAAGTTATGAAAGTTGCTTGTGCTCGAGTTGCTTTGAAATAAGTTTTTAACATCAACTTACCGTTTTGTATAGTTCATCGGTTGAATTTTTAACATTTGCTTTAGTTGCAAACGCACATAAACAATGATATAATACAAATAGTAATATTTTGAAATGCGGTGATTTTATGGACTACACTAAAAAGCTAAAGGAACTGAGAATCGCAAACGGATATACTCAAGCGGAGATTGCTTTTCTGCTGCATACAAGGCAGGAACAGTACAGCAAATATGAAAGCGGAAAGCGTGAGTTGCCTATAAAGCATTTGATTTCACTTTGTATGATTTACAGAGTGTCAAGTGATTACATTCTCGGTCTTGATAAATTCAATAAATAACGGTTATGTAAATTTTATAGATTAAGAATTAACTCATTGTTCGGATTTTAAAATGATAATTTTATTTTAAAATTTCAAGGAATAACCTATCCCCTTTTAAGGCAAAAAATTACCGCCGACTATTGTCGACGGTTCGTTGCACAATAAAACAGGTCACTTCCGATTTCTCAAAAGTGACCTTTAATTTTTTATCAAATATCGTTTCTTACGATATCTTCGTAGCTTTCTCTCTTAACAATAACTCTTGACTTGCCGTTGTTTACCATAACAATGGCAGGACGAGGGATTCTGTTGTAGTTAGATGCCATTGAGTAGTTATATGCACCTGTTGAAAGAACAGCAAGTGTATCGCCCACTGTAACAGGAGCTACCTGTGTGTGTTCCTGTACAAGGTCGCCGCTCTCACAACATTTGCCGGCTACTGTAACGGTCTGTGTAGCCTCTTTGTCTGCGTGGCTTGCGTTTACTACTGTGTAATCAGACTGATAAAGCGCATATCTGATGTTGTCGGTCATACCGCCGTCGACAGATACATAGGTTCTGATGTCAGGGATTTCTTTGATACCGCCGACGGTGTAAAGCGTAATACCTGCCTCACCGACGATTGAACGGCCCGGCTCAATAAAGATGTAAGGTACAGGCACATTGTGTTCCGCAGCCTTTGCTTTTACGGCAACAGATACTTTTTCCATATAATTCTCATAAGGAACAGGCTCGTCGCTGTTTACATACATAATGCCAAAGCCGCCGCCAAGGTTTAAGTTGCTGATTGTAACACCAAGCTCGTCCTTAATTTTGCCGATGAAGTCCATCATAATTTCTGCAGCTGTAACGAATGGGTCAATATCAAAAATCTGTGAACCGATGTGGCAGTGAAGTTCTGCAAGGTTTACATTTTCATATTCAAGTGCCTTTTTAACAGCCTCAAAAGCCTCGCCTGTTTCAAGTGCAAAGCCGAACTTTGAGTCAATCTGACCTGTTCTGATAAAGTTATGTGTGTGAGCGTCAACACCAGGCTTGATTCTGAATGAAATCTTTGCCTTTTTACCGAGTTTGCTTGCAATTTCGTTTAAAAGCTCAAGCTCGTAAAGGTTGTCGACTACAAATGTGCCGACGCCTGCGTTAAGTGCAAATTCAATTTCAGCGGCTGTTTTATTGTTGCCGTGAAAATGGGTTTTCTCCATAGGAAAACCTGCCTGCTGTGCTGTATAAATCTCGCCGCCCGATACTACATCAAGTCCGAGATGCTCTTCGTTTGCAATTCTGCAAAGCTCCTTACAGCTAAGCGCCTTGCTGGCATAAAGCGGCATACCGTTGCCGTTGTAGAACTTTTTGAAAGACTCAACATATGAACGGCAGGTTGTTCTGATTGTGTTTTCGTCAAGTACATAAAGCGGAGTGCCGTACTCCTTTGCAAGCTCAACTGTGTCGCAACCGCCGATTGTAAGATGTCCTTTTTCGTTAATGTTTAAGCAATCATTTACAAACATTCTCTCATACCTCCTGATATTTACTTGCGCAGCCTTTTATTCGGTCTGCAAAATATGTGACTCTATAAGAGCCTTTATTTCCTCTTTGCCATATCCGTCCTGTGCCGAAAACTCTATCATAGGTAAATCTTCGATTGTGCTGAAAATATCCTGATAGTATTCAAGCTGTAGTTTCTGGTTTGTTTTGTTCAGCTTGTCACGCTTTGTAAGCACTACAGCAAATGGGTAATTACTTCTGTAAAGAAAGTCCACCATCTCAAGGTCGTCATCTGTAGGAGGATGGCGCATATCGAGAATTTGGATAATCAATTTTATATTTCTTTCCTGTGCAAAATAGCCCTCTACAAGCTCTGCCCAGCGTTTCTTTTCGTTTTTAGAAACCTTAGCATAGCCATATCCGGGCAAGTCAACCATACGAAATTCCTTTAATTTATAGAAATTTATAGTAGCGGTTTTACCCGGCTGTGCGCTTACTCTGGCAAGTGCTTTTCTCTGCACAAGTTTGTTTATAAGAGAGGACTTTCCGACATTTGAATGTCCTGAAAAAACAATTTCGGGCATATCAGATTTTGGCAGCTGTTCTTTTGTGCCGGCGGCAAATTCAAATTGTACTTCGTTAAAATTCATTTACCTCACCCCTACTGTCTGATGTTTTCCGATTTGGTAGTTACCGTATTATCGGGAACTGCGTTCCATTGCTTTTCTGAAATTACAGGTACATCGACTATTGCAATCGGGACTACCTGCGAGAAACTTGTAACAGGAATAAAACTTACTTTTTCCTTTACAACAGGGTCTATTTCCTCAAGGTCTGCTTCATTTTCCTTTGGAATGATAACGGTTTTAATGCCCGATTTATATGCAGCCATACTCTTTTCTTTTAAGCCGCCTATCGGCATTACATTGCCTCGTAGGGTAATTTCACCTGTCATTGCAACATCACGCTTTACGGGCTTTCCTGTTAAAGCTGAATAAATGGCGGTTGCCATTGTAATACCCGCCGAAGGACCGTCCTTTGGTACAGCACCCTCGGGAGCGTGAATGTGAATATCTTTATTTTTATAGAACTGCGGATTAATTCCGAGTGAATTTGCGTGACTTCTTATGCAAGTAACGGCAGCCTTTGCCGACTCCTGCATAACATCACCGAGAGAACCCGTAAGCTCAAGTTTGCCCGTGCCATCCATAACCGCAACTTCAATCGGTAAAAGTTCACCGCCGACGCTTGTCCAAGCAAGTCCGTTTACAGTGCCGATTTCGTCCTTCGACGGCAATTTATCGGTTGTAAATTTCTTGTGTCCGAGCATTTCAAGAATTTCTTTGTCTGTAATTTTAAAAGTTTCCTGTTCGTCTTCAAGTTTTTTAACTGCGCATTTACGGAGCACATTTCCGATTAATCTTTCAAGAGTACGAACACCCGCCTCTCTTGTATAAAAATCAATTAGGAAATACAGCGCCGATTGAGTAAATTTAACCTCTTTAGCGGTAAATCCGCACTTTTCAAGCTGCTTTGGAACAAGATGCTTTTTAGCAATATTAAATTTTTCTTCTCTTGTATAGCTGTCAAGCTCAATGATTTCCATTCTGTCACGCAGCGGTGCGGGAATTTGTGATACATCATTGGCTGTTGTAATGAACATTACATTAGACAAATCAAAAGGAATATCAATATAATGGTCAACAAACTTGTTGTTCTGTTCCGAATCGAGGACTTCAAGCAAAGCGGATGTAGGGTCACCTTTATAATCGCTGGCAAGTTTGTCGATTTCGTCAAGAATAAGCACAGGATTGTTTGAACCGGCATTCTGAATTGCAGTCATGATTCTGCCAGGAATTGAACCGATATAGGTTCTTCTGTGACCTCTGATTTCAGCCTCGTCACGCACGCCGCCGAGGGCAATTCTTTGGCTCTTTCTGCCGATAGCCTTTGCAATTGACTGTGCAATCGAGGTTTTGCCGACACCCGGAGGGCCTGCAAAACAGATAATCTGACCGTCCTGCGAGCCTCTCAATTTTGTAACGGCAAGCTGCTCAATGATTCTTTCCTTGATTTTAGCAAGTCCGAAGTGAGATTTATCAAGTTCTTTTCTTAACTTGGTAACGGAAATTTTATCTTTGGTAGCTGTGTTCCACGGAAGGTCAAGCACTGTGTCAAGATAAGTCCTGATTACAGACGCCTCCTGACTTCCGTAAGGCATACGCATAAGTTTTTTGCACTCTTTGATGAGGATATTTTCAGCTTCTTCGGAAAGTTCCAAAGCATAAATTCTTTCGGCGTAAGCCTCTGCCTCTGCGGACGGATTATCGTCCTCGCCGAGTTCTTCTTCAATAATCTTTTTCTGCTCTCTTAGAAAATAATCACGCTGATTTTCTTCAATTCTGTCTCTTGCTTTTTGAACAATATCTTTTTCAATTGAAAGGATATAAGTTTCATTTATAAGAATGTCAAGCAACATATCCAGTCGCTCGGTTTGGTCAAGTTCTTCAAGAATGGTCTGCTTTGCCTGATAATCAAGCACAATGTTGTCAGCTATGTAGTCTGCAAGCTCGCCGCAAGACTTACAAGAGGCAACTTTAAATATAATATCATTCGGAACTCGAGGAGCTACCTTGACATAGTTTTCAAATTCCAATCTGACAGCACGCATCAAACCGAGTTGTTCGGAGGTGTGCTTAAACTTTTTATCCGGATACGGCTCAACTTCGGCCATAAGACAATTTTTATCGAATACAGGAGTTACAATTCCGGCTCTGAATTTGCCCTCAATAACAACTCTTGTTGAGTTGTCGGGCTGTTTGATTACCTGAACAATTTTTGCAACTACGCCTGTTGTGTAGCATTTTGTAATATCCGGGTCGTTTTCGGCAGCGTCTTTCTGTGTAACAAGAAAAATAAGCTGATCGTTTTTCATAGCGGCATTTATAGCACTGATGCTCTTCTTTCTTCCCACATCAAAATGAATGAGCGCTTTCGGAAAAACAACAAGTCCTCTGAGCGGCAGAACGGGCAAAAGTATTAAATTATCGTTTCTATCGTCCATTTTCTATCCTCCCATCACAATTTATTTCACAATTAAATCTAATCAAAAAAAGCTGTATTGTTTTTTCGGCAATACAGCTTTAATTATTTACAATACTTTAAGAAGCTGTGCTTCGTTTTTGACGCTTCTTTGCATCTTGTTTTAAGTTTATTGAAACAGCCGCCTTGTCTTCGTTTCTGAGAAGTTCGGGTTCGCTGCCCTCGGTTACAACCTTTTCTGTGATTGTTACCCTTTCAATAGTCGGATCGGACGGAATTTCAAACATCAGGTTTGTAAGTATTCCCTCCATAATTCCTCTTAGTCCTCTTGCACCTGTTCTCTGTTCCTGCGCTTTTTTGGCAACTGCCTTTAAAGCCTCATCTTCAAATACAAGTTCAACATTGTCAAGCTCAAAGAGTTTTTTATACTGCTGAACAATTGAATTTTTAGGAACTGTAAGGATTTGCACAAGAGCGTCGGTATCAAGACCGCTTAGAGCCGTAATAACGGGAAGTCTGCCGATAAGCTCCGGAATTATGCCGTACTTAACAAGATCGTGTGCAGTAACATCTTTCATCCAATAGGTTTCGTCAAGCTCTTTTTTATCCTGAATAAATGACTCGAAGCCGATTACGGAAGAGCCTTTGCGCTTTGTAACAATCTTTTCAAGACCGTCAAAAGCACCGCCGCAGATAAACAGAATATTCTTTGTGTTTATCTGTAAAAATTCCTGTTGCGGATGTTTTCTGCCGCCCTGCGGAGGCACATTGGAAACAGTACCCTCAATAATTTTGAGCAATGCCTGCTGAACACCTTCACCGCTTACATCACGGGTGATAGACGGATTTTCCGATTTACGGGCAATTTTGTCTATTTCATCAATGTAAATAATGCCTCGCTCTGCTTTTTCAATGTCGAAATCAGCAGCCTGAATAAGCTTTAATAAGATGTTCTCTACATCTTCGCCGACATAGCCAGCCTCCGTAAGTGTGGTGGCATCTGCAATGGCAAACGGAACATCAAGTGCTTTTGCAAGAGTTTGAGCAAGCAAAGTTTTACCTACGCCTGTCGGGCCGAGCAAAAGAACATTACTTTTTGAAAAATCAACATCGGTTTCGTTTGAAAACACTCTCTTGTAGTGGTTATAAACAGCAACGCTGAGCGTAACTTTTGCGGCATCCTGACCGATTACATATTCATCAAGAATTTCCTTGATTTCCTTAGGCTTAAGGAGCTTTGGAATAGAAACGGTATCATCTTTTTTAGCAAGCTCTGCGTCAACCGCTGTGTTCTCGAGTTCTTCTGTCTGCTCAAGAATATTCATACATAAATCAACGCACTGGTCGCAAATATACACGCCGTTGCCTGCAATCAGACGGCCAACCAATTCCTGTGGCTTTCCGCAAAAAGAGCAGTATATTTCTTTTTCGTTGTTTTTGTTTGCCATTAAGATTTCCTCACCTTATCTTTTTTCAATAACCTTATCGATAAGACCGTATTCAAGAGCCTGCTGAGCAGTCATAAAGTTATCTCTGTTAGTATCTCTTGCGATTACATCAATCGGCTGTCCTGTATTATCAGCAAGAATCTGATTAAGACGCTGTTTCATATCAAGAATGTGTCTTGTATGAATTTCCATATCTGTAGCCTGACCTTGTGCACCGCCTGACGGTTGGTGAATCATAATGTCGCTGTTAGGAAGAGCAAGACGCTTGCCCTTAGCACCGGCTGCAAGGAGGAATGCACCCATACTTGCTGCCATACCCATACAGATAGTGGAAACATCACATTTGATGTAATTCATTGTATCAAATATTGCAAATCCATCTGTAACACTGCCGCCGGGGCTGTTGATATAAAGGCAAATATCCTTTGTAGGATCTTGGCTCTCAAGGTAGAGTAGCTGTGCTACTACTACACTTGCACTTGCACTGTTCACTTCTTCTGTGAGCATAACGATTCTGTCATTAAGAAGTCTTGAATAGATGTCGTATGAGCGTTCGCCACGGCTTGTCTGTTCAAGTACATATGGTACTAATGCCATTTGATCAAAACCTTTCATTATAGTAAATAGTAATTAACAAAAACAGGTTAATTATTCAAATTATTTAATAACTACACTGTCCTTTACCATATTAAGAGCCTTTTCAGCCTTAACATCAAGTGTAAGTGTTTCGGCAGGAACTGCACCCTTAACTGTTTCAACATCAACCTTGTAAGCTTCTGCCATCTTGTTGTAAGCCTCGTCAAGGTCAGCGTCTGTTACTTCAATATTCTCTTTCTTAGCGATTGTTTCAAGAGCAAGTCGTAACTGAACTCTCTTTTTAGCCTCGTCGGCATACATCTTCTTTAAGCCGTCAAGGTCAATACCCATATACTGGAGGTATGTGTTCATATCAATACCCTGTGAACGGATTCTCATCTCGAAATCTCTAACCATTTCGTTTACCTGGTTGTCATACATAGCCTGTGGGATTTCGCCCTCAAGAAGTTCGATAAGTTTTTCGGCAATCTGATTGTCCTTATCCTTTTCAGCTTCATCCTCAAGACGGGCAGCGATTGTTTCTTTAAGCTCATCTCTGTATTCTGCTACAGTTTCTTTTTCTGAAACATCCTTTACAAACTCATCGTCAACTTCAGGGAGTTCCTTAGCCTTAATCTCGTGAAGCTTAATCTTGAACTCTGCGTCCTTACCTGCGAGCTCTTCAGCCTGATACTCTTCAGGGAACTTAACATTGATAGAGAACTCTTCATCAGTGCTGTGACCGATAATCTGCTCCTCAAAGCCCGGGATAAAGTTGCCTGAACCGATTGTAAGGTTGTAGTTTTCAGCCTTACCGCCGTCAAATGCAACGCCGTCAACAAAGCCTTCAAAGTCGATAACTGCGATGTCGCCGTTAGCAACAGGTCTGTCCTCAACTGTTACCATTCTTGAGTTACGGTCACGAACCTTCTCGATTTCTTCGTCAATAAGCTCGTCTGTAACTTCTGTTGACTTCTTTGTTACTTCAAAGCCAAGGTAGTTGTTGATTTCCATATCAGGCTCAACAACGATATTTGCCTTGAAAGTAAAGCCGTTCTCAACCTCTGTAACTTCGATAGATTCAACAGCAACAATCTTTACGCCTGCCTCTTCTGCTGCGTTGTAAAGAGCCTCAGGATAGCAATCCTGCATAGCGTCATCATAGAATACTTCTTTGCCGTACATTTTCTCAATAATGTGGCGTGGAGCTTTGCCCTTTCTAAAACCGGGAATGTTAATTTTCTTAACTTCCTTCTTGTAAACTGTGTTAAGTGCTTTTTCAAAAGTTTCTCCGTCAACTGTAACAACTAACTCGTATGAATTAGCCTGCTCAAGTTTTTTACTTTCTTTTAATGCCATTTTTTGAAATCCTCCAAATTTGATTTTTTATACAAATATAATCAGTATCAGTTCATTATAACACAAAAATTCAGTTTTGCCAATACTCAAAAGCAAATTTATGCTTATTATCGTACCAAAATCGGCATAAATGCGAGTCGGTCGCAAGAGATCAGCTTAAAATTTATACCTTTATAATCACCCTCAACGGCATACCGCATATTTGATTTGCCGTGAATGTGTCCGTAATAGCATCTTTTTATATTGTGTTTTAATAATACATTCATAATTTCGCTGCATTCGGTGTTGCAGTAGACAGGCGGATAGTGCAGAAAAACCACAGGCTCAAGCCCTGTTTTTTCCGCCTCTGAAATCGACATTTCAAGTCTGCCTACTTCACGGTTAAGTACCTTTACATCAGCGTCAGACTCATTTTCGAGAAACCATCCTCTTGTACCGCAAATTGCTTTATTGTCGCAAACATAAGTGTTGTTAAAAAGGATATTTATCGAATTAAGTTTGTTATTGTCGAGGAACTTTTCAATTTTACTTTTGGTTCCCCACCAATAATCGTGATTGCCCTTGAGAAAAATTTTCTTGCCGGGCAAATCATTAATATATTTAAAATCGGTATATGTTTGTTCAAGCTTCATTGCCCAGGAAATATCACCCGCAATCATAACCGTATCATCATCGGTAACAAGTGTATTCCAATTTTTTGTAAGCCTTTCGACATAGTTGTCCCAGCCCGCAAAAATATCCATCGGCTTATCTTCGCCGAGTGACAAATGAAGGTCAGCTATCGCAAATAAACTCATTATTTGATGTTAAGTGCATCAAGAACATACTGAGGCATAGAATTAACCTCTGTAACATCTGAGAAACGAGCCTTTTTGTCCTTAAGTGCTGCAAGAGGTGCAGGCACAGGAGCATTTGAAACCTCGAATAGCTTTTCTACCATATCAAATTCATTTTCAGGAAGGTCTGTGCCGTCTGAAACAGCCTCAAGAACAGCCTTAGAGAACTTGTATGGGCTTGCTGTCGATGCGATAACAGACGGAGTTGTGTCGCCTGTCTGCTCAACATACTGCTCATATACATTAACAGCAACTGCTGTATGAGTATCGCAAAGGTAGTTATCTGTATCAAACAAAGCTTTGATTGTAGCCTTTGTCTGCTCATCATCGCAGAAACCGCCGAAGAATTTTGACTTGATTCCAGCCTTGATTTCGTCGGAAACCTCGTACTTGCCTACAGTCTTGAGAGCAGTCATAAGCTCTTTTGTAGTATCGGCATTGTTGCCCGAAAGCTTATAAAGAAGTCTTTCGAGGTTGCTTGATACGAGAATGTCCATTGAAGGTGAAATTGTTGTATAGAAATGTCTGTTTTTGTCATAAACACCTGTCTTAATGAAGTCAGAAAGAACATTGTTTGAGTTTGACGCACAGATGAACTTGTTGATTGGAAGTCCCATAATGCTTGCGTAGTATGATGCAAGAATATTGCCGAAGTTACCTGTCGGAACTACAACATTAATCTTGTCACCCATAGCGATTTTGCCTGCATTTACGAGGTCGCAGTAAGCAGAAATATAGTAAACAATCTGTGGAAGAAGTCTGCCCCAGTTAATTGAGTTTGCAGAGCTGAAAAGCATATTGTTAGCCTCAAGCTTTGCGGAAATTTCAGGAGTAGTAAAGATTTTCTTTACACCTGTCTGTGCATCATCAAAGTTGCCCTTGATAGCGCAAACGGTAACATTGTTTCCTTCCTGTGTGTTCATCTGGTGCTTCTGCATTGGACTTACACCGTCAACAGGATAGAAAACGATAATTTTTGTATGGTCAACATCTTTAAAGCCTTCAAGAGCAGCCTTACCTGTGTCGCCCGATGTGGCAACAAGAATTACTGCATCTTTGCCGTCGTATGTCTTTTTAAGTGATTTTGTAAGAAAATGAGGAAGAATCTGGAGTGCCATATCCTTAAAAGCACAAGTCGGACCGTGCCAAAGTTCAAGAATATTAAGTTCCTTGCCGTTGAGCTTTGCGTAAGCCAAGGGAGCAGGATTGTCACTGCCGAACTTCTCTTTTGTGTAGGCATTTTCAACACAATCGTTGATTTCTTCTTCTGTAAAATCAGAAAGAAAATCAGCGAAAACTTTTTTTGCTCTGCCCTTGTAATCAAGCTTTAAAAGCTCATTAAATGTTTCTGCGGAATATTTAGGAAATTCCTGTGGCACAAAAAGTCCGCCATCCTTAGAAATACCCTGGGCAATTGCCTGAGCGGCCGATACAACTTCGGCTGCATTTTGAGTACTGTTATACAACATATAAATCTTCCTTTCAGAGTTGCTTTACACAAAGTACATTTTACTACATAATTTATCAAATGTCAAAGTTTTCAAAGAAATTAACTGCATTTTCATAAAAAATTTTATCAATTATGGCTTCTTGATAGTTTTTTTGCAGAAAAAGATTATAAATTTCATATAGATTTCTGTTATTTCTGATGTCATACGGCAAGATTCCGCCGTCAAAATCACTTCCGAGGCATACATAATCTTCTCCGCCGAGCGACAAAAAATGCTCTGTGTGCTTTAGAATATCATCAATGCAGGCTTTTTCGGGTTCGTTATTGAGAAACGCATTATGAAAATTAAGTCCTATAATTCCGCCGTTTTTAAATATGATTTTTGCCTGTTCGTCTGTAAGATTTCTTTTGTGCGCAGTAACCGCTCTTGCGTTTGAATGGGTGGCTATAAACGGCTTTGCAGCAATTTCACATACATCATAAAAAAGTTTATCGCTTGCGTGTGATACATCAATGACAATCCCTTGATTTTCAAGTTCACATACCGCTTTTTTGCCAAACTCCGTTATGCCTGTCGGGTGCTCTGCCATTGCGCCGTCGCCGATACAGTTTGTATCGTTCCAAGTAAGGGTTGCTGTTTTTATGTTGCTGTCGGCAAGGTATTTTATATATGAAATATCATTGTCGATTATTTTGCAGTTTTCAAGTGTAAACATTGCAAGTTTGTTTTTTGTTGAATTATTAATTTCTTTAAAAGAATCAACAAGATTTATATTGTTGATTTTACATTCTTTCGGAAGTGTAATTTTGGCTTTTTCAAACAGTGCTCTGCCCTGTTTTATGCTTAAATCATCGGGAATCCATACCGCAAAGCACTGCAAATATTTTTCAAAATCCACATCTGTCTGAACTTCATAGTCGGAACAGGAAAAGCCGTGGCTCATAGTCACGGCTTTGTAAAGTGTATCACAATGTAAATCAAATACTTTCATAAGAAGCTCCTTCAAAAGCATTTTCAATATAGTTGATGTCAATTACTTTGCCGCTTTCAGGATCGGTAAATACTTCGCTGACATCAAAGCGGAAATAAGCGTCAAGCTGTTTTTCGGCAATATACATTGCGGCGGTTTTTCTTATTCTTGAAATTTTCCTGCGGTCAACAGCCTCATACGGACGGGCAATAAAATTTGCCGCCCTTGTTTTTACTTCCGTAAATATAATATATTCGCCTTTTTGAGCAATTATATCAATCTCACCGCATTTTTGTCTGTAATTGCGTTCAAGAATTTTATAACCGTTTTTCTTTAGGTAACGCTCGGTAAATTTTTCGCCGATGTCGCCTTTCTGTTTTGTCGTAAATAACTTCATAATTATTTATACAGCTTTTTAAGAAAACTTTTGCGGTGGTACGGGCACGGACCGTATTTAAGAATAGCCTCTCTGTGTACCTTGGTTCCGTATCCTTTGTGTTTATCAAAACCGTACATGGGATATTCTTCGGCATACTTATATAAAAGTCTGTCCCTTGACACTTTTGCAAGGATAGATGCACAAGCAATCGACATAGATTTTGCATCACCTTTTACAATGCACTCGGCGTCAATGTCAATCGGCGGAATTTTATTTCCGTCAATCATTGCGTAGTCTGCCTTTATGTCAAGACCGTCAATTGCTCTGCGCATCGCAAGCATTGTTGCATTCAGTATATTGATTTCTTCGATTTCGTCAACCGTAGCGTAAGCTATTGAGTATGACAGCGCCTGTTCTCTTATAACATCAAACAAGGACTCACGCTTTTTCTCGCTTAATTTTTTTGAGTCGTTTACACCGTCAATAATTACGCCCTCGGGCAATATAACGGCGGCGGCGCAGACGGGACCTGCGAGAGGGCCTCTGCCTGCCTCATCAACTCCGCAAACCGATTTATAACCTTTTGCAAGCGCCTCTTTTTCAAATTCAAGCCAATCCATTGTTTCACCTTTTATCTTTCGGGCATTTCAAGAGTGATTCTGCCGAGTTTTCCGCTTCTGAATTCATCAAGAAGCATAATTGCGGCTCTCTCTGTATCTATTTCTCCTCCTGAAATGAGCATACCTCTTTTTTTGCCGATTACATTAAGCAATTCGTATGAATCGATTGCGTCAAGGTCAATATCCTCAAGTTTAAATCTTGCAATAAAATCAGCGGGTTTCAAGCTGCGCAAAAAGTCAAGAAGTCTTACGGCGAGAAGCTCCGTATCGAGAATTTGGTCTTTTACAGCACCTGTAAAAGCAAGTCTTTCGCCGACAATCTTATCGTCAAATTTAGGCCAAAGTACACCCGGAGTATCGAGCATTTCTATATTTTTAGCGATTGAATACCACTGATTGCCTCTTGTAACACCCGGTCTGTCCTCTACCTTTGCTCGATTCTGCTTTGCTACTCTGTTAATGAATGAAGATTTACCGACATTCGGGATACCTACAATCATAATTCTAAGCATCGGGTTTACCATACCCTTTGCCTTAAGTCTTTCTCTGCGTTCGGATAGCACATTGTTTACAGCAGGGGCAAATTTATTAAGTCCCTTACCGCTTTTGCAGTCAACCGCAATCGCTGTAATTCCCTGTGATGCATAGTAGTCTATCCATCTGCTTGTTGCGGTCTGATTAGCCATATCGCATTTATTCAAAAGCACAACCTTTGGTTTGTTCTGAATAAGCTTTTGTAAATCCGGATTTTTACTGCTTAAGGGTATTCTTGCGTCAAGAATTTCTGCCACTGCGTCTACAAGTTTTAAACTTGCCTGAATCTGTCTTTTGGTTTTGGTCATATGACCCGGAAACCACTGTATATTTTGCATTTCGCTCATTTTATTTTATCAATCCTTATAGTTGTTTATAAATCAGTAAAGATATTTGAAATGGTCAAACGGATAAATCACAAATTGTGCCTTGCCGAGTATCATCGATTTTGGAATAAGCTGAATACTGCCGCTTCTGCTGTCGAGTGATACGGAACGGTTATCACCCATTACGAACACATAGCCTTCGGGTATGGTGTCGGGAATATTCCAACCGACAGTCGGTCTTATTGTATCGGAGGCAACATATTCTTCGTCAAGTACAATTCCGTCAACTATAACTTTATTATTGTCATAGTCAATTTTTATTGTCTGTCCTTCGGTTGCGATAACTCGTTTTATAATGATTTTTCCGATTTGCTGGTCTGCGTCAACAGCCACAATATCTCCCACCTGCGGTGAGTAAAGAAAGTTTGTAAGTATCGCCCTGTCGCCGTCAAAAAGCGTGTCTTTCATAGATTCGCCGTCGATTGTGACATCTTTTATAAAAAATGTAAATACAACGCTTATAATTGCAAAAAGGAAAATAACCGTTTTGAAAATATCAAATATACAGTTAGGTAATTTTTCTTTGTTTATCTGTATTTTTGTTTTCGAGGTTTTGTTTTCAGATTTCATATATCCTCCAAAAAAATAAAAGCTTATTTCAATTATAAAACAGAAATAAGCTTTTATCAATAGGTCAAATAAAATTTTTAGTAAAGATATTTAAAGTCTGAAAACGGATAAACTACAAATTGAGCTTTTCCTATAACATTGTCTACGCTGATAAGACCGATTCTTGAGTCACGGCTGTCCATAGAAACTCCTCTGTTGTCGCCCATTACAAAAATCATACCGTCCGGAATAACCTCGGGGATTTCGTAATCTGCCTCAACATTACAGAATGTTGACACATCAAGATACGGTTCGTCAATTACAACACCGTCAACAAGGATTCTGTCGTTTTCATAATCAAGCTTAAGAGTCTGACCTGCGGTAGCAATAACACGCTTTACAATCGGTTCGGCGTACTCCTTACCGTGAGAAATTACTATGATGTCATTCGGCTTTGGAGTGTAATTAAAGTTGGTTACAATCAATTTATCACCGTTTTGCAGGGTTTCTACCATTGATGTACCTTTTACATCAACCAACCTGAAAAAGAAGTTAAGACAGAAAATAACTATTACAAGCGCAAATACAATTGATTTTACCCAATCGTAAAAGTTTGATGCGCCGCCGTCTGCCTTTGCCGCAACAAATTTGTTGCTCTTCTGCTTGTCTTTTTCGGGATTGCTGAAAGCAATGTAATCTCCGCTGTCCTCGACCTCGATATTCTGATTCTGTGTTTCGGCTGTTGTGTTTTCTACAACATTGTTTTCTGTTTCGTTAGTATTTGTTTTATTTTCGCTCAATTTATCCACCTGCTAACAATAAGTAAAGTAAAAAAGGGACTGTAAAAGTCCCTTTCCTTACATTTGAAATTACTTACGGATCTGCTCTTTAACCTTAGCAGCCTTACCAACTCTGTCACGGAGATAGTAGAGCTTGCTTCTGCGAACTTTACCATAACGAATTACCTGCACGTCCTTAACGTTCGGTGAATGGAGCGGGAACACTCTCTCAACACCTACGCCGTAAGCAACGCGTCTTACAGTAAATGTTTCAGCAACGCCACTGCCCTTTTTAGCAATAACTGTGCCCTCAAACATCTGAATTCTTTCTCTTTCGCCCTCACGGATGTTTACAGAAACCTTAACTGTGTCACCAACATTAAACTTTGGTGTGGTTTCCTTAACTGAACCGGCAGCAATAGCTTTTAATGCGTCCATTATAATTCCTCCTGTTTTTTCTGACATTCGTACCTTTTTAGTGCAGAGGAATGTCTGCTTCAAAATAACGGTTTTACCGCCATCTGAACCTCGTCATAGGTATGACGGTTTCAAATGCTTATATATATTACCACAAAAGAAAATAAATTGCAAGACTTTTTTCCGTTTATCGCAAATTATTTTGTTATTTTATCGAGCTTTTCAAGATAATTTCTGAAATATTCGGGCAGCTGCGATGTAAATTCAAGGTATTCGCCGCTCCTTGGATGAACAAAGCCGATTTTTCTTGCGTGCAGGCACTGACCTGTAAAATCAACTTTTTCGTTTTTAACTCCGTAAACCAAATCTCCCGATACAGGGTGACCGATGTACGCCATATGCACTCTTATCTGATGTGTTCGTCCCGTTTCAAGAATACATTTTATATGAGTGTAGCCCTTGTATCTTGCAATCACACGGTAATGTGTGACAGCGTGTTTGCTGTTTTTTTCGGTAACGCACATTTTTTTACGGTCATACTGACTTCTTCCTATCGGAGCATTCACCGTGCCCTCATCGTCTTTTAAATTGCCGTAAACAATTGCCTCGTATTCCCTTGTAAAAGAATGTTCCTTAATCTGCTCGGCAAGCGAAAAATGTGCAAAATCATTTTTTGCAACTATCAGAAGTCCGCTTGTATCTTTATCTATTCTGTGGACAATTCCGGGACGCATAACACCGTTTATGCCTGATAACGAATCTCCGCAATGATAAAGCAATGCGTTTACAAGTGTGCCGTCATAATTGCCTGCCGCCGGATGAACGACCATTCCTTTCGGCTTGTTTACAACAAGCAAATCGTTATCCTCGTAAATAATTTCCAAAGGAATGTTCTCGGGTTTTGCCTCATAAGGTACGGGATCGGGAATTTCGAGAGTAATTCTGTCGCCGCCTTTGAGCTTATAGTTTTTACCGACAGAATTTTCATTTACAAAAACTTTGCCCTGCTCAATAAGTTTGGCAGCCGCAGTTCTTGTGAGTGACGGTTCATTGTCGGCAATGTATTTGTCTATTCTTATGTTGCCGTTTTCGGCAACAAATTCAAGTTTTGTCATTTTTCAATTCCTTTTTACCGACTTCTGAAAAAAAGAGTACATAAACCATAAGCAAGACCGTACCGACCGTTATGCAGTAATCCGCAAAATTGCATACGGGCGGAAAGAATGAAAGACTGATGTAGTCAATAACATAGCCGTAAAAAATTCTGTCTATAAGATTGCCTATTCCGCCGCCGACAACAAGCGCAACAGAGGCATAAAAAAGTTTGCTCTTTGGTTTCTTTTTAAACATATAAATTAAGATTGCGGCAATAAGTGCAGTTGTAAGCACTACAAAAATCCATCTGTTGCCTGCAAAACTGCCGAAAGCCACACCGTTGTTTTCCACATAGGTAAAAGAAAGCAGATTGTCAATAACAGACACACTTCCTGTTTCTTTGAGATTTGTGCTGACAAAGAACTTTATAATTTGGTCTGCTATTGCCAAAACTATTCCGACCGCAACGGCTATATAAGGCATAAAATTCCCCCATAAAGCTAAATCGGTGCAGCAATACTGTTACACCGATTTAGTATTAAATTTAATTGATTATTTTAAAATGCTGCAGCAACGCTTGCAAAGATGCGGATGTTCGCTGTCTGTACCTACAGTTTCGCTGATAATCCAACAACGCTCGCACTTTTCGCCTATTGCTTTATCAACGGCAATCTCAAGCTCACCGTCATTTTCTGCGATTTCTACGGCAGATACGATGAATGCAGCCGCAAGTTCGGGTTCTGCTTTCTTAAGGAATTCAAGCTTTTCGCCGCTTGCCTTAAGAGTAACCTTAGCCTCAAGTGAGCTCTTGATAGTTTTATCTTTAATAAGAACTTCAAGTGACTTCTTTACATCGTCACGAAGCTGATGAATTTCGTCCCAGAATGACATAAAGTCGGCATCGGTTTCGATTTCAACCTGATTTGGCATCTCATTGAAAATAACATTTTCGGCATTCTCATTTGATGAATGAGGCATATATTTCCAAATTTCATCAGATGTATATGCAAGAATCGGGCTGATCATTCTTGTCATAGCGTTAAGAATGATATAGATTGCAGTCTGTGCAGCCTTTCTTGACTTGCTGTCGCTTTTTTCTGTATATAATCTGTCCTTGAGTACATCAAGATAGAAGTTAGACATATCAATTACGCAGAAGTTTCTGATTGAATGATATACCTGGTGGAATTCGTAGTTATCATAAGCCTGCTTAACCTTTGCAATAAGCTCGTTAAGTTTTACGATTGCCCACTTATCCATAGGCATAAGCTCATTTACAGGAACAGAATCTGTATCAGGGTTAAAGTCATAAACATTACCGAGAATATAACGGGCAGTATTTCTGATTTTTCTGTATGACTCTGAAATCTGCTTTAAAATTTCGTTAGAAATATGAACATCTGACTGATAGTCGGTTGATGAAACCCAAAGTCTTAACACATCAGCACCGTATTTTTCGGTAACATCCTGTGGACTGATACCGTTGCCGAGTGACTTACTCATCTTTCTCTTCTCTTCGTCAAGAATCATACCGTGAGTAAGAACTGCCTTATACGGAGCTACACCCTCTGTAGCAACTGATGTAAGGAGTGATGACTGGAACCAACCTCTGTACTGGTCGTTACCCTCAAGGTAAAGGTCAGCAGGGAACCGGAGGTTATCACGCTTGCTTACAATGGCTGCGTGTGAAGAACCGCTGTCAAACCAAACATCCATAATATCCTTTTCTTTTTCAAACTCTGTGCAGCCGCACTTTTTACACTTTGTGCCCTCAGGTAAAATTTCTGCAGCTGTATGGCTGTACCATGCGTTTGAGCCCTCTTTTTCAAACAAATCGGCAACAGCCATCATTGCGTCATTGTCTATATGAGCCTCGCCGCATTCTTTACAGAAGAAAATCGGAATAGGTACGCCCCATTTTCTCTGACGGGAAATACACCAGTCTTTTCTTTCCTTAACCATATTTGTAATTCTGTCATGACCCCAAGCAGGAATCCACTTAACGCTGTCGATTGCCTCGCAAGCTTTATCTTTGAAGTCCTCAACAGAACAGAACCACTGGTCGGTAGCTCTGAAAAGGATAGGAGTTTTACATCTCCAACAGTGCGGATACTGGTGAATAATCTTCTTTAATGCAAAGAGGTAACCGTTTTCATCAAGATAAACGGCAATCTTTTTGTTTGCCTCATCAGTTGTAAGACCCGCAAACTGACCTGCCTCTTCGGTAAGTACGCCGTTTGAGTCAACAGGGCAGATAGTAGGAATTTCAGGATAATTCTGGCAAACATTAAAGTCGTCAACACCGTGACCGGGAGCTGTGTGAACGCAGCCTGTACCGCTTTCGAGTGTTACATGATCACCGACAATAACAAGTGACTCTCTGTCAAGGAACGGATGTGCTGTCTTGATATACTCAAGGTCGCTGCCTTTAACTGTGGCAACTACTTCGTAATCTGTAATTTCGGCAGCCTCAAAAGCTGATTTATAAAGCTCTGTAGCCATAACAAGGTATTCGTCACCTGTTTTGATGATTGAATACTCATATCTCGGGCCAACGCAGATAGCTACATTCGCAGGCAATGTCCAAGTTGTTGTTGTCCAAATTACGAACTTAACTTTTGACGGGTCAAGACCGAGATTTGAGAACACACCCTTGTCATCTGTTACTGTAAATTTTACATAAATTGAATGGCACGGATCTTCCGCATACTCAATTTCAGCCTCGGCAAGAGCTGTTTTACATTCAGGGCACCAATAAACAGGCTTTAATCCCTTGTAAATATAACCCTTTGTAGCCATTTTTGCAAACACTCTGATCTGCTCTGCCTCAAATTCGTGCTTAAGTGTGATATAAGGGTTGTCCCACTCACCGATTACACCGAGTCTTTTGAACTGTGTACGCTGATCGTTAATGTATCCTGTAACAAATTCTTCGCACATTTTACGGAGCTCAACGATAGAAATTTCCGCAGAGTTACCGATACCTGCTTTTTTTCTTGCTTTAAGCTCTGTCGGAAGACCGTGAGTATCCCAACCCGGAACATAAGGAGCTTTAAAGCCTGCCATATTTTTATAGCGAACGATAAAGTCCTTTAAGATTTTGTTTAATGCGTGGCCGAGGTGAATATCGCCGTTTGCATATGGAGGACCGTCGTGGAGTACAAATAACGGTTTGCCCTCGTTTACCTCCATAAGCTTTTCATATACCTTATTATCTTCCCATGCCTTAAGAGTTACAGGCTCGCTCTTAGGAAGACCAGCTCTCATAGGAAAGTCGGTTTTTGGAAGATTAAGTGTAGAATTATAATCCTGAGACATTGGTTACACTCTCCATAATTTAAATTTCGATTTCCGATTAATTTCCGATTATAAAATTATTCGGCAGAAACATCATAGTTGTCGCCAAACTTTAAGTGACCGAACTTTGGTGCTTTTTTTTCTGTATTTTTTTCGTTTGCAGCAGCGTTTGTCGAAGAAAGAATTTCGTCTACAGTTTTGTCAGAAACGGCAGCGGTTTCGGCATCAGCCTTTTTTACTTCAACTGCAGCCGGCTTAGCAGGCTGTACTGTTTCCTGCGGCTTTTCCTCTATAACAGGTGCTGTCGGATACTTTTCGTTGAGTTCCTGCTTAGCTGCCTCTAATTCGGCAGTTGTAGGAAGGTCGTTAATCATCTGAATGTGCTTTTTGTAAAGCTCAATAAGCTCACCCTTAAGTTTTACAGCGTCTGACTGAAGAAGAAGGTAGTTTTCCTTCTCTGTTGCAGTCATTCTGTTTGTATCAACCAAAAGCTGCTGTGCCTTTGTTTCAGCCTCTCTTACAATCTTAGAAGCCTTTTCTTTAGCCTCTCTGATGCAAGCGTCAGATACTTTCTGTGATGCGAGAAGAGCGTTTCTGACTGTTTCTTCATCTGCACGATACTGTTCTACTCTTGTTGCGAGAACATCAATTTTATGTACAAGGTTAGTTTTCTCTTTCTTTAACTGTTCAAAAGCTACAATGACTTCATCAATAAATGCATCAACATCTTCTGCCATATAGCCCTGGCGGCCGGCTTTTCTGAAACTAACATTCTTAATTTCATCAATAGTAATCATTTAAAGCACTCCTATCTGAAATGTATTACTGAAATTTTATGGCGCCCTTTTTTGGTTACACCCAAAATTTTATCTAACTTAAATTTCCCTTTACCCCGTATTGTAAAGGTATCTCCCTCTTTAACCGTACAGCTTACATTTTGAGTTACCGCAAAGTTAAGAGTTGTTTCTCCCGATAAAATCAGTTTTGCCGTTTTATCCCTCGAAAGTCCGCTCACTGCGGCGACAATGTTGTCGTATCGGAGAGATGAAACCGTAAGACTCATTTCCTCTGTGCCTCTTCCTTGCGGAAGAGAATTAAGATTTGGTTGGACAATTTTTACTCCTGCTCCGCCTACTTTAAAAATCTGCGATTCGATGTAATCTTTAAGCTCGCTTTTTACAAATACAACGGTTCTTCCGTTATCTACCAGAATATCTCCTACCGTGTCACGCTCAATGCCGAGCGACATAAGCGTGCCGAGAAAATCTCTGTGTGTAAGTTTATCGCAAGGTCGGTATTTGAATTCTATTGCAGAAACAGGAAAGGCTGACCGCTCGGGTTCATCGTAAAACACCCCGAGCACCTTTCTTTCACTGCTCTCACTGCCGCCGAAGAATACATAATTTTCAAAGTATATACTCTGCAATACCTTTTGTGCAAGTGCCTGCTGACTCTCGGTTAAAAACTGTGAGAAAACAGGTTTTTGACGGGTAAAGCAAAGCGAAGTCATATCCTCGATTTTGGAGCAGAAAAGCTCATCGTTATCAGAAGTAAACACCGCTGTTTTCTAATTCGTCAAGTAAATCGTCGCCGGTAAGGTCTACATTATTAGGAATGATAATGTATGTATTTGAAGCAACCTTCTTAATCTTACCGTCGTTTGCATAAGCAACACCGCTTAAGAAGTCAAGAATTCTTCTTGCCATATCCTTGTTGGTGTCCTCAAGGTTAAGCACAACTGTGTGTGATTTGATAAGGTCGTCAGCGATTGTGCGTGTTTCCTCGCCAAATCTTTCAGGCTTATAAATACCGACCTGAATCTTAGCCTTAGCGTTAATATTAACAACTTTATTTTTTGAAGTAGGAGCTGCTGCTCTCTCTCTTACAGGCTGCTGTTCCTCAACCTCTTCTTCCTCGTTTTCGTCGGCATAACCGTACTCGTCATACTCCTGCTGATACTCGTCATCCGGAGCATCCCACATACGCTTGAATTTATCCACAAAACCTGCCATTATATTATTTCCTCCTTGAATTATTTACTGTAATCTCTGGCACCGAAAAGTGACGAACCTACTCTTACCATAGTCGCACCTTCGAGTATTGCCTCATAATAATCAGCAGACATACCCATTGACAGTATAGTCATACTTATATTATCTAATTTTTTTGACGATATGTCAATAAAGATATTACGCATATTATCAAAATATTTTGAAATTTTATGTGTATTATCACAAATTGGCGGTATAGACATAAGTCCTTTGACCGAAATTCCCTCCAAATCAGCTATCTGACACAACAATTCATCAAGCTGTTCGGGAACAACACCCGATTTATTTTCTTCTCTGCCTATATTTACTTCAACAAGAACGTCTGTTTTTTTGCCGATTTTTAAAGACTGTTTGGAAATTTCCGACGCAAGCTTTAAAGAATCAACCGACTGTATCAAATCTACTTTGTCAACAATCTGACGCACCTTGTTTGTCTGTAAATGACCTATAAACTGCAGGGATGCGTGTGCAAGGTCATACTTTTCGTATTTTGAAAGCAATTCCTGAACCTTGTTTTCACCGATGTGGTCAAGTCCCAAAGAGATTGCATAATTGATTACATCGGCGTCAACTGTTTTTGTTGCCGCAAGAAAAGTAATGTCTTCTCTTTTTCTGCCCGATTTTTCAGCTGCCTCGGCAATTCTTTCGTTAATAAGTTTGTAGTTGTATTCTACATCACTTAATGACCTTTCCGTCATACAAATCGTCCCCTTCCGTTATAATCTGATCATACAGCGAAATGGTTTCGCCGCTGAACAATGTACCGTCTGTAGGTGACGAATCGCATAAAACGTAATCGTTACCCGCATAAACGATAGAAATTTCTTTAAATTGCACTTCACTGCCGTAAAGAACATAAACACCCTGAACCTTTTTGCTTTCTTTATGTTCATTGCCTTTATCGTCGTATGTGGTCTTTTCTACATAGTCATCGTGAATTGCTTTCTTGCTGACACGAAGTCCCGAGTAACTTCCCATACCGATTTCCACAGGCTCCTGACGGATTTCGGAAAGTGTAGTGTCCATATATGTACACTGTAAAATCACAAGTGCTTTATCTGAGTTATTGTACTGAACAATTTTATAAATCGAGGCAGGTACCGTATTTGATGATGCGTCGGAAAAATCCACCGTAACATCGTCACCCCACAATGTAAGGTCTGTTGCCTCGTCAGCGGTAATTTCGCAAGCAATGTACCAGTTAAGACTGCTGATAACCTTGCCGATTGTATTATCAGGCACACTTGATTTTTTCATATTTTTAAGATTGTCAAGTGTGAGATTACCGATTTTAGAATAATCAAAGCAGTTTTCATAGCCGTCGCAGTTAGCAACAAAATAACCCGCTTTCGGAGCTTTAATGTCCGCAATGCTGTCACCCGATGATTTTTTGAGTTCATTTATTTGTGACTGCAAAGATGCAATTTCGGGTTTAAAACTTGAGGTCTTTCCTGTAAATGACTGGTAGTGATTTACAGAATTGATTATTGAATTGATATTTGAATCAAGTTTGCCGATGTTTGCATTATTTATGTTATACAAAAATGTTTCGATATTTGTTGTGATGTCATTGTTTACGGTTTCAATTCCCTCTGTATTTGAGCGTCTTGTCTGCTCAAGTTTTGTAAGCGCCTTCATACTGTCTTCGAGAGATGCGGCTTTTGTGCGGGCAACTGCGTCTTCTTCCGAAGAAAAAACGCTTGCTACACTGCCGCCCTTTTTAACCTCGTCGCCGTCATCTACATTGTAAGAAACAACTCCGCCCGAAGTGTTTTTGACGTAGGTTTCATCACGAATAATGTAACCGTTTGAATAAATTTTGTCTGTTACCGTTACCTGCTCTGCGTTTTCGGTAGGAACTACATTGAAATTAGCACTCAGTAAGAGGTAAACAACATAAATAATTGCAAGTGCGGTAAGACCTGCAACCAAAATTCTTCTGAACAACAGCTTGTCCATATATCACAGTCCTTTGTCAATTATTGTTTCGGCATATTTTAAAATATCTTCAAATCCGTTGAATTTATCAACCAATATCCAATTTATATCTTTATCACGATTAAACCAAGTAAGTTGACGCTTGGCGTATCGTCTTGTTTCTCTTTTTAAAATTTCCGTACATTCGTCAAGTGAGCGTTCACCCGAAAAATACGGAATAAGCTCTTTATATCCTATTGCCATTTTTGAAGTGGAGCTTAAATCGTTTGAGAGCACCTGCTTTGCTTCGTCGACAAGACCTTTTTCAAGCATTATGTCAACTCTTAGATTGATTCTGTCGTAAAGTTTTTGCCTGTCCTCAAATTTAAGACCGATTTTTATCGGATTGTACGGTGAGCCTTTCAGTTTTGAATTTCTGTTGTGCTCGCTGATTGTTATGCCGGAGGTTTTATAGAACTCAATCGCTCTTATAATTCGCTTTACATTGCGCTGTTCTTTGAGATTTTCTGCTGATTCACTGTCAAATTCAGCAAGCATATCAAGCAGATAATCAACTCCGTTTTGCTCGTAAAGAGCTAAAAGCTCGTTAGAAATTTCTTCGTTCCTTTCCTGCTTTTCAAAAGAAATACCGTTTAAAAGCGAGTCAACATAAAGTCCCGTTCCGCCTGCTATAATCGGCATTTTCCCCCGTGACACAATATCTTCTATACAAGAAGCTGCTTCACTTACAAAATCGGCAACGGAATAAGTTTTGTCGCTTGGAAGAAAGTCTGTTAACCAATGCGGTATGCCCTGCTTTTCCTGTTCATCGGGCTTAGCGGTAGCTATGTTCATTCCTTTGTATATCTGCATTGAATCGGCGGAAATAATCTCTCCGTTATATTTCTTTGCAAGCTCAACCGCAAGCGCCGTTTTGCCTGATGCCGTAGGGCCTACAACAGAAATAAGTTTGATAGGATAATTCAAAAAATCACAACCTGCCAAATTGTTTTTCAATTTCGTACTTTGTCATAACTATGCAGATCGGTCTGCCATGCGGGCAATACTTTATCTGCGGATTTTTTTCTAAAGTCCAGGCAATATCCATCAGCTCCTGAACTGTACTTTTATTGCCTGCTTTTATTGCGGAACGACACGAAACATTGTGATAGAACCAATCCATTTTTTCGGTGTAAATATCTTTCTTTCCGCTTGCAATGTATCCGCTCATTTCTGTTATGCAGTCGGCAATTTCGGTTGCAGCAAGGTACTGCGGAGCAGAACGCACAAGCAGTGTGCCGTTGCCGAAGTCCTCTACATCAAATGAACACTTTGCAAACATATCAAGATTGCTTACAGCCGCATCATAGTCGATTTTATCAAGCGTAACTGTAATCGGTGTGAGCAGATATTGAACATTTGCTGAACCCGAATCCGCTTTCAACTTTTCATAAATTATTCTTTCGTGCGCCGCATGTTTGTCGATTATTAAAACTTCGTTATCGTTCTTTTCAACGATTATATATGTATTAAATGCCTCACCCAAAAATCTGAGTTTTGTCTGCTCCTTTGGCAGTTCGGTAAGTGCATCGTTATTATCTGTTTTATTTTCAGAAATTTCTTTTAAAGGCTTAACTTCTTCTTTTGAAACTTCTGTTTCTATAGGAGTTTCCGTGCTTTCGGCAGTTAAATCGTCAACAGTGATTTCTTGTTTCGTTAAACTTTCTTCCTGTTGAGTTGCTTTTAAAATTAACTGCTCGGCTTTTTCAAGTTTTTGCTTGGAAAATTCAGCTTTCTTGTTTTCAAGTTCTGAAATTCTTTTAATTGCCTGCTTTGAATAAATATCAAACGGGTTTGACGAATCGGACATTTTTAAGTTGTCAATAGATACAGACTTTGGTTTTTCGTCTTTTAAATCAAGTTCGTCAAACGGATTGTACGGTTTAGGTTCGGAATTTTTTAATACAGGCTCAATCCGTTCAATCGGTTTTATGGGCTTTTCCGCAGGTGTATTTTCGGCTTTTGCAAAAACTGCCTGCGCATTGTTAAACGGATTTACCTTTTTAATTTCATTAAAAGCGGTGTTTTCTTTAAAATGAACCTGTTTTCTTTCATCGCCTTGCTGTAAGGCTGTTTTTACCGCATGGTAAATTGCATCAAAAACAGGTCTTTCGTTTATAAAACGGACTTCGATTTTTGCAGGATGAACATTGACATCTATAATTTCATACGGTACGGTAAGCTGTAATACAGCGGACGGAAATTTACCGACCATTATCGAACCTTTGTAAGCCTCTTCAAGTGCCGCCATACCTGTTCGTGTTTTTACAAATCTTCCGTTTATAAAGAAGTTCTGCATATTTCGGTTCGGTCTTGAATTAATCGGCTTTGAAATATAACCCTTTACGGTAACGGAATCGAGTGTGTAATCTACGGGAATAAGTCCCTTTGCAAAGTCTTTGCCGAATACGGAATAGATTGCCGACAAAAGTTTGCCGTCGCCGAAAGTGCGCAAAACCTGCTTGCCGTCCCTGATAAAAGTAAAGGCAACTTCGGGGTGCGAGAGTACGATTTTATCCATAAGAGCAGAAACCGCATTGCCCTCCGCAACATCTTTTTTAAGGAACTTTGAGCGTGCGGGAATGTTGTAGAACAAATCTCTGATTACAAAGGTTGTGCCTGTTGGGCAACCCGCTTCCTCAAGCGAGATTTCATCTCCGCCCTCTATCTCATAGCAGCTGCCGATTTCTTCATTCTCGTTCTTGGTAATAACCTGTAACCTCGAAACTGCGCTGATAGATGCAAGCGCCTCTCCTCTGAAACCGAGGGTAGAAATCGTATCAAGGTCATTTGCTGTTTTCACCTTACTTGTTGCATGGCGCAGAAACGCTTTTTTAATGTCATCTCTGTAAATTCCGCATCCGTCGTCGGCAACACGCATAAAGGTTGTACCGCCGTTTTTGATTTCTACGGTTATGTTCTTCGCACCTGCGTCAATGGAATTTTCTACAAGTTCTTTTATAACGGACGACGGTCTTTCAACTACTTCGCCTGCCGCAATAAGTTCCGCTATATGTTTGTCAAGTACATTAATTACACCCATTTTCTCACCTGCCTTTATGTCTTTATACCATTATATCATACCTTTGAGTTCGTAAAGCAGATTAATAGCTTCTATAGGAGTTAAGGTATTTAAATCAACTTCCGAAAGTCGCTCTACAACGGCATTATCATTTGATATAAGCGACATCTGCATATCTTCACTTTTCTCTTTAATTACCGTCGGCGCATTTGAGCCTGACTCAAGCTCTTTTAAAATCTCTTTCGCACGATTAATAATTGAGTTTGGAAGACCCGCAAGTTTTGCAACTTCAATACCGAAGCTGTCATCTGCGCCGCCCGGTATAATTCTGCGTAAAAATGTAATATCGTCACCACGCTTTTTAACGGCAATGCTGTAGTTTTTTACACCGTCAAGCAAATCCTGCATTACCGTAAGTTCGTGATAGTGAGTGGCGAACAATGTTTTTGCACCGAGTTTTTTGCGGTCGGCACAGTATTCGAGCACTGCTCTTGCAATGCTCATACCGTCAAAGGTTGATGTGCCTCTGCCGATTTCATCAAGAATTAACAAACTCTTTGAAGTTGCTGATTTAACAATGTTGGCTACTTCGCTCATCTCAACCATAAAAGTTGATTGACCCGAAGCAAGGTCATCGGAAGCGCCTACTCTTGTGAAAATACTGTCAACTACACCGATTGTTGCGCTTGACGCAGGCACAAAACTGCCCATTTGCGCCATAAGAACAATGAGTGCAACCTGTCGCATATAGGTAGATTTACCTGCCATATTTGGGCCTGTAATTATTGCCACTCTCTCGCCTGCACTGTCAAGGTAAACATCATTAGGAACAAACGGAGTGTCATTAAGCAGAGCCTCTACAACAGGATGTCGGCTGTCTTTTAATCTGATAACGGTTGAAAGGTTCACATCAGGTCGCACATACCTATTGTCTGCCGCAACATTTGCGAGAGAAACAAGCACATCAAGCACTGCAATTGCCTTAGCCGTTCTCTGTATTCTCTCAAGGTTATTTGCAACCGTTTTTCTTACTTCGTCAAACAAGGTATATTCCATAGCAACAGAACGGTCTTTTGCGCCTAAAATTCTGCCCTCAATATCCTTTAAATCCTGTGTGATATAGCGTTCGCAATTTGTTAAAGTCTGCTTTCTTATGTAGGTTTCGGGTACAAGGTCTTTGTATGAATTGGTTACCTCAATATAGTAACCGAACACTTTATTGTAGCCGACCCTTAATTTCGGAATACCTGTCTTTTCCCTTTGCTCCGCTTCAATTCTTGCAAGTATGCCTTTAGAATCGTTCATATCGGTAAGCAAAATATCAAGGTCGGGGTTGTATCCTTTTTTAATCATTCCGCCCTCACGCACAGAGAATGGCGGTTCTTCGACTATGGCGGAATCTATCAGATTATAAATATCTTCAAGCAGGTCAATTTCTTTATATACCTTTTTAAGATATTTGGCACTGCAGTCAGCAATCAATTCCGAAAGCTGCGGTAATTTTTGCAGAGCTGCCGCAAGCGAACGGAGCTCCCTGCCGTTTGCCGAGCCGTAAACAATTCTTGTCATAAGTCGCTCAATATCAAAAATACCGCTCAATGCGTCCATAATATCAAGCCTTAGCATATTGTTGTTTACAAGTTCTTCAACCGCCGACTGTCGATTGTTGATAGCCGATACATTGAGCAGAGGATGCTCAAGCCACGAACGAATAAGTCGCTTTCCCATTGCGGTTTTGGTTTTGTCAAGCACCCACAAAAGCGAACCTCGCTTTTCTTTATTGAGCATTGTTGCGGTAAGCTCAAGATTACGCTGTGTGTTGTAATCAAGGTTCATATACTGCTTGTCGCTGTAAAGCTCAATTTTATTTATGCGTTCAAGTCCGTTTTTCTGGGTTTCTTTCAAATAATTTATAAGTGCGCCGATAGCGTTTATAAGCACCTGCGAATCGGCAATACACTGCATTTCTTCCCTAAACTGCATATTTACCGTATCGGTGCAAAGTTTATTGTCAAAACTCTCATCCCGGAGCATTTCAACTCCGGCTGAAAGTTTCGATTTTATAAATGCAGGCAAAGACTTGATTTTAACAATATCTCCGCCTATTAAAATTTCTCTCGGATTATAGCTTGCAAGCTGACTTGTAAGAGAATTTACCGAATCACTGCCCGATATTTCGGTTGCGTAAAGCTCGCCTGTTGAAATATCGCAAAAGCAGAGTCCGATTTTTTTGCTGTCAGAAAACATACAGCAAATGTAGTTGTTTCTGCCCTCGTCAAGCATACTCGACTCCATTACAGTACCGGGTGTGATAACTCTTATAATATCACGCTTTACAAGTCCTTTTGCCGTGGCAGGGTCTTCGGTCTGTTCACAGATTGCAACCTTGTAGCCTTTGGCGACAAGTCTTGCAATATATCCCTCACAGCTATGAAAGGGTACACCGCACATCGGTGCCCGTTCAGCCTGGCCGCAATCTCTGCCTGTGAGTGTAAGCTCAAGCTCCTTTGACGCAATTTTGGCGTCATCGTAAAACATCTCGTAGAAATCTCCCAGACGGAAGAAAAGAATACTGTCTTTATTCTGCTCTTTAATTTTAAAATACTGTTTCATCATAGGAGATAACTCTGCCAATGTTTTCACACCCTTTCAAGGAAAATCTATCAGCCGCAACCGCCGCAAGTGCTGCAGCTTCCGGAGCATGATGATGTCGAGTAATCGGCTGTTTCAGGGTCTGCGCCCTCTGCCGACTGCTGAACAATGGCAAGAACTCTGTTTGCAACCATATCAAAAGCGTCTTTTGCCTCGTTGTAAGCAATCATATTCTTGTTTGACATAATCTTAGAGTAGTCCTCTCTCATCTGGCTGTTAAGGAGTGCGAGCTTGTCGCTGTCTTTATCTTTTTTAGATGCCTCGTTGTTGATAGACATTCTCTTCATATTAAAATCGCCGATAAGGTTCTGAAGATCCATATCTGCGTCAGCGTCTGCCTGTGCTTTTTGAAGAGCAATATACGACTCTTCCTGCTGAATAAGTTTGCCAAGCTCTCTTGCCTTTTCAATAATATCCATAATTTTATCCTTTCCTTACACAAGTTCGCCTTTGAGTATCCAATTTCTCGCCTGTGTAATCTTAACATTCTGAAATGTGCCTATAAGGCTCTTATCGCCTTTAAGCTCCACTATTATATTGCCACTTGTTCTGCCGTTTAATTCACCGTTTTTGCCTGTTTCCGATTCAATAAGTACCTTTTCGGTGTTATTAACCATAGACGCACATCTTTTTGCTGCGATTTCTTCCTGAACATCAAGCAGTTCTCTGAACCATTTTGATTTTTCCTCTGCGGAAATCGGGTCATCCATCTTAGCGGCAGGTGTGCCCACTCTCGGTGAATAAATGAAAGTGAACAAAGATGTAAATTCCACTTCACGAATAAGTGAAAGTGTTTCTTTGAAATCCTCATAGGTTTCACCCGGGAAACCTACTATAATATCGCTTGTGAGCGATACTCCGTCAATTTTTTCTTTGGCATAATTTACAATATCAAGGTATTTTTTTCTGTCATAATGCCTGTTCATCGCTTTTAAAATTCTGTCCGAACCGCTCTGGAAAGGCAAATGCAGATGTTTACTGATATGTGTGCCGTTAGCAATTGTATCAATAAGTTCTTTTGAACAATCCTTTGGATGCGATGTCATAAATCTAAGCCAATAGTCGCCGTCAATAGAATCAATTTCGTGCAAAAGCTGAGCGAAAGTAGGCTTATCGGCAAGAGTTTTGCCGTAAGAGTTTACATTCTGACCAAGCAAAGTAATATCTTTGTAGCCTGCTGAAATCATCTGCCTTGCTTCATCAAGGATAAGCGACTTTTCACGACTGCGTTCTCTGCCTCTTACATAAGGCACAATGCAGTATGTGCAGAAATTGTTGCAGCCGTACATAATTGAAAGCCAGCCCTTGAAAGTGCCGTCACGCTTGACAGGTATTCCCTCGTAAACCTTTTTGTCATCATTGTCACGCTCATATACACGCTTGCCGTCTGCAAGTGTATGATACAAAAGCTGTGGAAAACGGTGCAGAGAATGAGTACCGAAAACAAGACTTACAAACGGAAAGCTCTTATACATCTTGTTTGCGATATGCTCCTGCTCCATCATACAGCCGCACAAAGCAATGACAATCTGCGGATGTTTTCTCTTTAAAGACTTTAACGCACCGACATTTCCAAAAACTCTGTCCTCGGCGTGTTCTCTGATTGCGCAGGTATTAAAAAGAATAAAATCGGCGTCGTCCACGGTTTCGGAAAATTCAAAGCCCGCTATTTCAAGCATACCTTTAATTCTCTCACTGTCAGCAACATTCTGCTGACAGCCGTAGGTGCGTATATAAGCCACAGGCTTATCGCCACGCTTTCTATCCTGCATAATCTGAGAAATCAATCTCATATATTCAAACTGTTGGTCTGAAATAACATCAGAGGTAACATTACCAAGTATTGTGTTTTCAGGCAAAACAATGCACTCCTAATCCATTTTATTAACTAAAATATTGTATCACAAATTACGGCAATTTTCAATATTTTTCTTAAGTTTTTAATATTTATACAAGTATTATACAGATTTGTACCAATTGCCGTTGTATTCGGGAGTGGTGCCGACGATTATGTTTTGTGCTATTTCAAAATCGGTGGAAAATGTCATATTGCCCGAGTAGTCAAGAGATGTTGTCATAATTTTTGATGTAAGAATAAGACGGATATGGTGAATTGTCTGATTAATTCCCGCCGATTCAAAGGTGCTTACGATTTCAGAGGAAAAACTCCCCGTAAGGTTAAACGATACATTTACCATCGGCCCGTAGTTTGAAAGCACGGTAATATCAGTGAAAGAACCGAGCGGTATGTCGATATCTACATCGTATATTTTTGCAATTTCCTGCTGTACGCTTAGCATTATATCCGCCTTAAGCTCATTGATTTTAAACGAATCGGTTGTTATTGCCTGTACTTTGCCGTCTTTGGAATATTGTATTTTTGCTAAATCGTCATAGTTATAATTAAAACTTCTTATACTGCTGTTTACAGCCTCGCAAACAGAGTTTACGGAGATAATTTCCGCCTGTATTCTGATGTATTCGCATTTAAATTCCGCAAGCTGTTGTTCACAGAAAACTATAATTAAAACGAACACTAAAACTATCGACAAAAGAACACATTTAAGCCTTTTAAATTTTATCTTCTTTCTCTTGTAAAAAAGCAAAAAAACACCCCTCGATATTCTATACGAGAGGTGTAAATTTTGTTAATATTATTCTTCCGAAGAATTACAATTGCTGCCGCAACCCTCGCAGTCAGCCGGGTCACACTCTTCGCCGTCAAAGATGTCAGAGAAGTCAAACTCAAGAAGCTCACCGCAGTTAGGGCACTCAATTTCGCCCTCAAGGAGAACATCCTCGGATACATTAAGCTTTTGACCGCATGAATCGCAAGTCACTTCATAAAAAACATCGTCTTCGTTTTCTTCGTCATCTTCATCGTCATCATAGTCAAAGTCATCATCTTCGCCGTAAAGCTCAGTTTCAGCCTCTGCAAGATCCTGGTCAATCTCATCAACCTGAGCCGAAAGCTCATCATAGAGGTCTTCCATATCTGTTACAGAATATGACATATCGTCAAGAAGATCGATAATTGCGTTCATAACCTTAACTTCCGGTTTTGATTCATCAAGGTTTAAACCTTCGCAAAGTCCACGAATATAAGCAATTTTTTCTGTTAAATTCATAATAATTCCTCCGCAAAGCGATTAAGCTCTGCCCATATACTCACCGGTTCTTGTATCGATCTGGATTGTTTCGCCCTCGTCAATAAAGAGAGGAACCTTAATCTCAGCACCTGTTTCAAGAGTAGCAGGCTTTGTAGCGTTGGTAGCTGTATCACCCTTAAAGCCGGGATCGGTCTTTGTAACCTTAAGCTCTACAAAGTTAGGCGGCTCTACACCGAATACGCTGCCCTTGTAAGAAAGAACCTTACAAACCATATTCTCTTTAACGAACTTGAAGTTGTCGCCGAGAACGCTCTTGTTAATCGGGATCTGCTCCCATGTTTCTGTATCCATAAAGTAATAAAGATCACCGTCTGAATAGCTGTACTCCATATCCTTTCTGTCAATAAATGCAGTAGGATATTTATCGTTAGGGTTAAAAGTCTTTTCAACAACCGCACCTGTAATAACATTTCTGATTTTTGTTCTTACGAAAGCGGCACCCTTACCTGGCTTTACATGCTGGAATTCGATGATTGATACAACCTGACCATCCATTTCAAATGTAACGCCGTTTCTGAAATCACCTGCTGATATCATAAGTAATACCTCCTAAAATATACATAATTACAGCAAAATAATCCTTGCCATTATGTGTCATATGCTATTATACATAAAAAATAAACAAATTGCAAGCATTTTAAAGAATTATTAGTTCTTTTGGCAAAGATACAAAGTTATTATATCCTTTTTCGGTGACATAAAGCATATCTTCAATTCTTACGCCGAACTTCTTTGGCAGGTAAATTCCGGGTTCGTCGGTAATTACCATACCCTCTTCAAGGATTATTTCTCCCCTCGGAGAAACATTTGGCAGCTCGTGAATTTCAAGTCCTACGCCGTGACCCGTTGAATGACCGAAACACTCTCCGTAGCCTGCCTCTGTTATAATATCTCTTGCAATTTTATCAATTTCAGAGCAAGTTTTGCCTGCCTTTACTTCATCTAACACGGCAAGTTGAGCCTTTAATACAATATTGTAAATCTCTCTTTGCTCATCTGTAGCAAAATTAACCGCAACGGTTCTTGTCGTGTCGGAGTGATAGCCGTCATATACAGCCCCGAAATCCATAGTAAACAAATCTCCCGATTTAACAACATCGTCACTCGGTACGCCGTGTGGCAACGAAGTTTTACTGCCTGTGATTGTTATTAAATCAAAAGAAACTCTTTCCGCACCGTACTGCTTCATCAGATATTCAAATTCAACTGCGATTTTTCGCTCGCTGACGCCGGGTTTGATGTAATTTAAAACTTCATTATATGCCTTTTCGGCAATCTGTTGAGCCTTTAAAATTTTGTCAAACTCCGATTTATCTTTAATAATTCTGATGTTTGAAACAGCCTTATCAAGCGCACTGTCACAGTAAAATTCAATTCCCTTTTCGGCAAAATGCTCTTTGTACAAATCATTTTCCGCAACGGTAAATGTATCTGCCTCTGCAACAATTTTTGTGACACATTCTTTTTTAAGAATTTCGCTTATATCCGCAATCAGCTTTTTAAAGCAGATTACTTCACAGCCGACTGCGAATTTCTGTGCCGCCTCAAAGTATCTGAAATCCACAAGCAAATATGCTTTGTCGCTTGTCAGTAAAAATACACCCTCGCTGTGATGAAAGCCGCTGAAATATCCGACATTGATTTCATTTTTTATTAAAACTGCGGTGTCAGGGGATTTTATAAAAGCTCTTAACTTTTCTGTTCTCAAGCTGTTCATTACTTCATCAAGTCCTTTAAAGCTGTAATTGCAAGGAAGTAGCTGTTTTTGCCAAAGCCTGCAATCTGACCTGCGCATACAGGTGCAATTACAGATGTGTGTCTGAATTCTTCCCTTGCGTGGATATTTGACATATGCACCTCGACAAACGGAATCTTTACACAAGCAATAGCATCTCTTAATGCATAGCTATAATGTGTAAGAGCGCCCGCATTTATTACCGCACCGTCAAAGTTTTCTCTTGCGGCATGAATTTTATCAATAAGGTCACCCTCGTGATTTGACTGATAAATCTCAACAGAAAAGCCCTGCTCATTTGCAAATGCCTTAATCTGCTCGGAAATGCTTTGAGCGGTTTCCTCTCCGTAAATGCCTTTTTCTCTTACTCCTACCATATTAAGGTTAGGCCCTAAAATAACAAGAATTTTTTTCATCTTTATTCACCAAATTTCCTGATAAAATGACAAAAAGCGGACAGTTTTTACTGTCCGCTTATTTTGATTACCTGAATTTTCTCTTACGAGCTGCTTCGGACTTCTTTTTACGCTTTACAGAAGGCTTTTCATAAGCTTCTCTCTTGCGCACCTCAGCAATAACGCCAGCTCTTGCACACTGCTTTTTGAATCTTCTTAAAGCACTCTCAAGAGATTCGTTATCCTTAAGTCTGATTTCTGCCATCTATCTTCCCTCCCATCTGCCATTTGGCATGGGTAATTTGCATATGTTGCATTTGATATTATACAATAAACAATTCTTATTGTCAATAGAAATGTAGAAATTTAGGGAAAATTAAGTAAATTTATAAATAAAATAAAAATTATGGCTTAACTACAAGGTTTACAAGCTTATTAGGAACATAAATTTCTTTGATGATATTCATATTCTCTATAGCTTTAGCCACATTTGCGTCTGCCTTTGCCATATCAAGAACTGCGTTCTTTTCTGACTCAACAGGAATGTTAAGCTTTGTCTTAATTTTACCGTTTACCTGTACAACGATTTCTATTGTTTCGTCTTTGCACTTAGCCTCATCGTACTCAGGCCATTTCTGCTCTGCTACTATACCGTCGCCGAGTTTGCACATTTCAAATACTTCTTCTGTAACATGCGGTGCAAACGGGTTAAGGAGAATTGTGAAGATTCTAAGTTCTTCCTTAGTGATTGCGCCTGTAGCAGTAATATCATTGATAAGTGCCATAAGTGTTGCGATTGCGGTGTTGAACTTAATGTTCTCAATGTCATCGCCGACTTTTTTGATAGCCTTGTGGAATGATGATTCAAGTTCCGGACGGATGCCGTCTGCATTGTTAAGAATTGTCTGGAGGTTGTAATAACGCTCAATAAATCTGCGGCAACCTCTGATGCTTGACTGGCTCCAAGGAGCGGCCTTTTCAAAGTCGCCGATAAACATTTCGTATAGACGGAGTGTATCTGCACCGTATTCGTCTACGATTTCGTCAGGATTTACTACATTGCCTCTTGACTTACTCATCTTCTCGCCGTTTTCGCCGAGAATCATACCGTGTGATGTTCTCTTTGCGTATGGCTCGGGAGTATTTACAACGCCGATGTCGTAGAGAAATTTATGCCAGAAACGGCTGTAAAGCAAGTGGAGTGTAGTGTGCTCCATACCGCCGTTGTACCAGTCAACAGGTGACCAATACTTGATAGCCTCTTTTGACGCAAGTGCTTTGTCATTGTGCGGGTCCATATATCTTAAGAAATACCATGACGAACCTGCCCACTGTGGCATTGTATCGGTTTCACGCATTGCCTTGCCGCCGCAACACGGGCAAGTTGTTTCAAGCCAGTCTGTCATCTTAGCAAGAGGTGATTCGCCGTTGTCTGTAGGCTCATAAGACTCTACCATCGGAAGTTTGAGCGGGAGTTCACTTTCGTCAATCGGAACATATCCACACTTGTCGCAGTGAACAATCGGAATAGGCTCGCCCCAATAACGCTGACGGGAGAATACCCAGTCACGGAGTTTATAGTTTACCTTTGAGTGACCTTTACCCTCCGACTCAAGCCAAGAGATAATCTTTTTCTTAGCCTCGTCAACAGTAAGACCGTCAAGCATACCCGAATTAACCATAATACCTGTTGCACAGTCTGTATAAGCCTCTTCCTGCACATTGCCGCCCTTAACAACCTCAATGATAGGAAGGTCGAATTTCTTTGCAAATTCCCAGTCACGGGTATCGTGAGCAGGAACAGCCATAATAGCGCCCGTACCGTAAGATACAAGTACATAGTCGGAAATAAAGATAGGAATTTCCTTGTTGTTTACAGGGTTAATAGCTTTAACGCCCTCAACAAGAACACCTGTTTTGTCCTTGGCAACCTCTGTTCTTTCAAAGTCGGACTTTCTTGCCGCAGCTGCCTGATATTCACGGATAGCGTCAATATTAGATAGCTTGTCTGCCCACTTTTCAATGAGAGGGTGTTCCGGAGAAATTACCATATATGTTGCACCGTAAAGAGTATCTGCTCTTGTGGTGTAAATTGTAAGCGTGTCGCCTGTGGTTGTCTTGAAATCAACCTCTGCGCCCGTACTTCTGCCAATCCAGTTTTTCTGCTGTGCCTTAACTCGTTCAGGATAATTTACAAGGTCAAGGTCATTGATAAGTCTGTCTGCGTAAGCTGTAATCTTAAGCATCCACTGTGACTTTACTTTATGAACAACCTCACTGCCGCAGCGCTCGCAAACGCCGTTTACAACCTCTTCGTTTGCAAGAACGCACTTACACGAAGTACACCAGTTTACATTCATTTCCTTTTTGTATGCAAGACCATGCTTGAAAAGCTGAATGAAAATCCACTGTGTCCACTTGTAATAGTCAGGGTCGGTTGTGTTAATCTCACGGCTCCAGTCAAAAGAGATACCGAGTGATTGAATCTGCTTTTTAAAGCGGGCAATATTTTGCTTTGTAACGATTTCGGGATGAATATGGTTTTTGATTGCGTAGTTTTCGGTAGGAAGACCGAATGCGTCCCAGCCGATCGGATAAAGTACATTGTAGCCCTGAAGTCTGCGCTTTCTTGCTACGGTGTCAAGTGCCGTATAAGGTCTTGGATGACCTACATGAAGTCCCTGTCCCGACGGATAAGGAAACTCAATAAGAGCATAGAATTTTTCTTTTTCAGAGTTGTCCTCTGCGTGGAAAACGCCCTTATCTTCCCAAATTTTTTGCCATTTGCCCTCAATGGGCTTATGATTATATTTCAAAATTGAGTCCTCCTCAAGATTTATTAGTCAACAATATCGGAAATGTCAATTTCCTTACCGTCCTGCCAGAGTCTTTCAAGGTCGTAAAACTCTCTTGCCTCGTCTGAAAAAATATGAACGATAACATCGACATAGTCAAGCAATATCCATGAATTTGAACGGTAGCCCTCGATATGACTTACAGAAATGCCTGCCTCGTCAAGCTGATACTCAACCTCGTCCGCAATAGCTTTTACATGGGTTGAGCTTGTACCTGTCGCAATTACCATATAGTCTGCAAGCGAAGAAATATCGCCAATTTCGATTAACTTGATGTTAAGACCTTTTTTGCTGCTTATAGCCTTAGCTGTCAGAATTGATTGCTCGTAAGAATTCATTTGGCTGTTCCTTTCGTTGAATTATTTATTACAATTTCGTTGTAACAGGCAAGGGCGTCGGGGTGAATTATCATTGCCCTTTTAGACAAGTCTTTTAAAGTGAACTGCAATCCGTACAGCATTGCGTTTTCAAGAGATTTGCCTGCCTTTTTGCGCATTGTTTTTATGCCGTTATAATCTCTTTCGGCAGAAGTAAAATCCGCTATAAAAATTATCTTTTCAAGCAAAGACATACCTGCTCTGCCTGTGGTGTGGTATCTTACTGCGTTTAAAATATCTTCGTCTGTAATTTTAAGAATATCACGAATATACACACTTCCGCTTATACCGTGCCACAGCTTTGTCGATTTTTCCTGCACATTATCTAAAATTATACCACCATCTGTCATAATTTGCAACTGTTCTTCTTTAGGTGTTTCTTTGGTAATGTCGTGCAGTATGCCTGCAACGGCTGCTTTTTCGGTATCCGCACCGTATTTTTTGGCAAGTCTTACAGCCTCTTTAGAAACATTTACGCTGTGCGTATAGCGGTAATCGCTCATTCTTGATTTTATAAGTTTCTTATATTCGTCTGAATTCATAAAATCACACCCTGTATAAATTATTTTCCTTAATATAATTAAAAACCCTGCTGTCAATCAGATTTTCCAATGCCGCGCCGTTGTCGATGTTGTTACGCACATAGGTTGACGAAACCGTTAAAACCGAGTGATTAAGTATAATCGCCTTTGCACCCATTTTTTTGAGAACATTATCGTAATGTTCTTTAAGTTCGGATACGCTGTCGTCATCTCTCGGAATGGCGATTACGGTAGCAAGCCTGAAAATTATTTCAGGATTTTTCCAATTTTGCATAGATAAAAACATATCTGCGCCGACGATAAAATAAAAATCATCGTTTTCGTTTTGACTTTTTAAAAGCTGCAATGTACGGTAAGTGTAACTTTTGCCCTCTAATTTTATTTCAAAATCGGATACTTCCACATACGGAAGTTCGGCACTTGCAAGGCGGCACATATTAAATCTGTGCTCGCACGAAACAAGGTTTGCGCTTTCTTTATGCGGCGGCACAAAAGTAGGCATAAGAATAACCTTATCGAGTTTTGCGGCATCGTGGCTGTACTTCGCCATTTGAATATGACCGTTGTGTATTGGGTTAAAAGTACCGCCGAGTATTCCTATTCTGCTCATTTTCTTCTGTTCTTAGGGAGAACAATTTTAGGTTCGTCCTCATTCTTTTTATATAGAACAAATTTTGAACCGATAACCTGTACAACTTCCGCACCGCATTTTTCGGCGATAAGTTCGGCAGCTTCTCTTGAAGAATAACCGCTGTTCTCAAGCACTTTGCCCTTTATAAGCTCTCTTGCCTTGAGTGCGTCGTCTGCCTGCTTTACAATGTTATCTGTGATTTCACCCTTACCGATCATTAGGATAGTTTCAATAGGATTTGCAAGACCACGAAGGTATGCACGCTGTTTACTTGTGAGCATTTAACTGCTCCTTTCTGAAATTTATATAAATTATTTGTCAAATCTGTTTTTCAGTTCAGCCTGTAACTTGCGTAAAGCAATTCCTCTGTGGCTGATTTTGTCTTTTTCTTCGGCTGTAAGTTCGGCAAAGCTTTTTCCGTTGCAGTCAAAAATCGGGTCATATCCAAAACCGCCGTTGCCGTTCGGAGTATGAGAAATTGTACCGTTGCATATGCCGTCAACTTCAATTTTTTCTTTGTCGGATAAAATACAGCAGATTGCTGATGTAAAATGCGCTGTTCTCTTTTCATCGGGTACACCCTGCATTTCTTCTAACAATTTAGTGTACTTTTCTTCGTCAGTGGCATTTTCTCCGCAGTATCTTGCGGAATACACACCCGGTCTGCCGTCAAGTGCGTCAACCGATAACCCTGAATCATCTGCAATGGCAGGCATACCCGTTGCTTTAAATGCGGCATTTGCTTTTATAAAAGCGTTTTCGGCAAAGGTTGTACCTGTTTCTTCAACTTCGCCGAGGTTTACACCTGCCTCTTTTGCGGAAACCGCATCTATGCCGAGGGGCTTTAAAATTCTTTCAAGTTCTTTTAATTTTTTTGCGTTATTGGTTGCAATGATAAATTTCATACCGCACCTCTTAATTCTGCGCAAAGAGAGCCTTTGCAAAGTCCTCTGCATCAAACGGCTGTAAATCGTCTATCTGCTCACCTACGCCGATGTATTTAACAGGAATACCGAGTCCCTCTTTGATTGCAAGTACAACGCCGCCCTTGGCTGTACCGTCAAGTTTTGTAAGAACAATACCCGTAATGCCTGTTGCAAGGCTGAACTGCTCAGCCTGATTAACGGCATTCTGTCCTGTGGTTGCATCAAGTACAAGTAACTTTTCTTTCGATGCGTCCGGCAGTTCTCTGTCTATAATTCTGTTGATTTTTGCAAGCTCGTCCATAAGGGGTTTTTTATTGTGAAGTCTGCCCGCCGTATCGCAGATAATAACATCTGCGTGTCTTGCCTTAGCGGCTGAAATGGCGTCATAAATTACAGCGGCAGGGTCGCTGCCCTCGTTCTGCTTTATTATTTCACAGTGACTTCTGTCTGCCCAAATTTCAAGCTGCTCGATAGCTGCGGCTCTGAATGTATCGCCTGCGGCAAGGATAACTTTTTTGCCCTGTTTTGTAAGGTGATTTGCAAGTTTTCCGATTGTGGTTGTTTTACCTACACCGTTTACACCTATGACAAGGATAATAGACGGTGTAGTTGAAAGGTCGAGTTCTTCTCCGCCTCTCAACATATCGGAAACCGTTTCTTCAAGAAGTCTGTGAATTTCATTAGGATTTTTAATACCCTCTTTTTTAACTCTCTTTTTAAGCTCTTCACATATTTTTTCGGCAGTCGGTACGCCTACATCGCCCATTACAAGCAACTCTTCGAGTTCTTCAAAAAGTTCATCGTCAATCTTGGTAAAAGATTTGAGCATTGAGTCAATCTGACCGATAACCGCATCTCTTGTCTTTTTTAAACCTTCTTTAATTTTATTAAAAAAGCCCATAAAATCATCCCTTCATTAGTTAGCCTTAATGCCGAGTTTTTCGGCAATCTCGGTAGAACGCAGTTCAAGCAGTTTGGATACACCCTCGTCCTGCATAGTAACACCGTACAGTACATCTGCTTCTTCCATTGTGCCTCGTCTGTGAGTAATACAGATAAACTGCGTTGTATGGGTTAAATTTCTCATATAGTTTGCAAAGCGGTCAACATTTACATCATCAAGCGCCGCCTCAATTTCGTCCATAACGCAGAAAGGTGCGGGTCTGACTTTCATAATTGCAAAGTAAAGCGCTATGGCTACAAGTGCTTTTTCACCGCCCGACAGTGCGTCAAGATGAACAACGATTTTTCCGGGCGGATGTACAATAATGTCGATGCCGCTGTTGAGAATATCCTCCGGCTCTGAAAGCGAAAGCGATGCGGTACCGCCGCCGAACAGTTCTTTGAATGTGAAAGTGAAGTTTTTATTGATTTCTTCAAAACTCTCTACAAACACTTCTTTCATCTGTTTGGTAAGGTCGGTGATAAGTCGCTCAATTTCTCGTTTTGACTTTTCCACATCGTTTACCTGTGTGCTCATAAATTCAAAGCGTTCGGAAACCTCTTTGTATTCTTCAATTGCGGATACATTTACATTTCCGAGATTTTTAATTTTTTGCTTTAGCTCGTTAAGTCGTTTTTGAGCCGCATTTGAATCGGGAATTTCTATCGCCTGTTCTTCCGCTTCACGCTTGGTCAACTCATATTCTTCCCAAAGCTTGGAAATTATATTATCGTACTGATTTTGCAAGTTGATTTTTCTTTCCTCAAGTCTTGAAAGCTCTCTGCCCGACACTTCTCTTTCGGAGGTTTTGTCACGCTCAAGCGTTCTTAATTCAACACTTCTCATTTCGTAAGTATCTTTTTTACAATTAATACTTGAAATCCTTGCGTTGTGCTCTGCAATTCTCTCTGACTTGTCTTTTATTTGAGCCTCAAGTTCGTCGATGTTTTTCTGAATCAAAGCATTTTTGCTTTTATAGTCCTCAATTTGTGCATTGAGTTCTCTCTGTTTTTCTCCAAAGTTATTTGATGAATTTTCCGCAAAAAGGATTTCGGAATTGAGTGCGTCAATATCCTTTTGAGCGGTTACAATTTCAAGTCGCACATTCTGTAATTGAGATGCAATTTCTTCTCGCTCCTCAATCATTTTGGCACGACTGCCCGTAATGCTGTTTACCTTTTCTTCTGCCTCGGAAATTCTGCGGTTAAGCTGTGCAAGCTGGTCACCTGCAATTTTTCTATCTTCAGTAAGAACATTTATTTTATTTGTATATTCTTCAATCTGTTTATCAAAATTCTTTAAAGCAAGTTTTGAGTTTGAAAGCTCGTTTTCACACGCTTTGCTTTCTGCCTCCATTCTTGCAAGGCTTTGTTTCTTGTTTGAAAGGTCTGCTCTTGTACCGAGTAATTCAGCCTCAACGGCGGCATAATCCTGCGCCGCCTCACTGCACAATCTCTGTGCCTGCGCAGACTTTTCTTCAATGGCTTTTGTCTGTTCTTTCAAATCTTTAATTTCACTTGCACGGCTTAGCAAACCTGTATTTCTGTTGAGCGAACCGCCTGTGAGCGAACCGCCCGCATTTACAACCTGTCCGTCAAGTGTAACGATTTTAAAACGGTACGAATATTTTTTGGCAATCTCGACTGCGGAATTAAGATTGTCTGCAATTACAATTTTGCCGAGCAAAGATGATAAAATATTTTTGAATTTGTTATCGCAGCTGCAAAGGTCGCTTGCAACACCGATAAAGCCATAGTTTGCTTCAAGTCCGTTTTCTCTAAGTTCTCTTGCCTTGATTGTATTAAGAGGCAGAAAAGTTGCTCGTCCGCCGTCCGATGATTTAAGATAAGCAATAGCCGATTTAGCATCGCTTTCGGTTTCCGTAACAATGTTTTGCATTGCCGCTCCGAGTGCGGTTTCAATTGCAACGCCGTACTTTTGCGGTACGGAAATTACTCGGGAAACAGGGCCGCACACACCTTTTAATCTTCCGCTTTTAGATGCGTTTACCACAACTTTAACGCTTTTTGAAAAGCCTTCGAGGTTGCGTTCGAGATTTTCAAGGAAGTTGATTTTTCTTATATGTTCCTTGCTGTCAAGCAAAAGTCTGTCGCTTTCAGCCTTGTAGCTGTCACGCTTGTGTGCTTTTGACTGCAATTTAAGTTCAAGTCCCTGAATTGAATTTGTAATTGATGTAATTTCTTCCCGCAGATTTGTAAGATTTGTTGTGTATTCTTCGGAAATTTCTTCAAGCTCGTGTACTCTTGCAATTCCGTCTTTGTTTGCGGTTGTAAGGCTTTCGATTCTTTCTTCAAGGTCGGAAATCGAGCTCTCCGCCGTCATATCAATTACCCTTGCATCGGCAGACTTCGTTGTAAGCGTAGAAAGTTCGGAAGTAAGCTGTTGCAGTTTGTCGCCGCTCTTGCCCGTATCAAGGTTGATAACATTCAGCTTTTCGGAAAGTGCGGTATATTCTTTCTGCTTTTCAATTATTTTTGTGTCAAGTTCAGCGATTTTCTCGTTCTTTTCCGCAATTTGAGTAGAAATAAGCTGTGAATTTTGCTGTGCGTTTTGGATTTCGTTTTCAACACGCTTTATGTTTTCTTCGTTATGAAGAATATCGTTCTTTGAAACCGAAAGCTGTGAACGCATATCGGAAATGAGTGCATCAAGTTCTGAAATAAGATGTCTTACTTCGTCGGATTTTACGGCAATCTGTCCGTTTTTCAGATATATTTCTTCCGACTCTTTTTGAATCTGCTCGAGCATTTTTTCGGCATCATCATATTGTGCGTGAGCAATGGCGATTTTTTCGTCCTGTGTTTTAAGCGCCGCCTGACTTTTGTCAAGGGTAAGCAACCAAAGCGCTATTTCAAGTCCACGCTTTTCTTCGGAGTATTTTAAAAATTCCTGTGCTTTTTCCGATTGCCTTTTAAGAGGACCGACACGCTCTTCGAGTTCTGTCACGATGTCACGCAGTCTTAAAAGGTTTTCCTCCGTGCTTTTCAGTTTTCGCTCCGCATCTGTTTTTCTGTAGCGATAGCGTGAAATACCTGCCGCCTCTTCAAAAATTTCTCGTCTGTCCTCGCCTTTTGAAGATACAATGCTGTCGATTTTACCCTGTCCTATCATAGAGTAACCGTCACGGCCAAGACCTGTATCCATAAAAAGCTCGTTAATGTCTTTTAGTCTTACCTGTGCTTTGTTAATGAGATATTCGCTCTCACCACTTCGATAATAACGGCGAGTAATTGAAATTTCGTCGCCGTCGTATGCCAGCACTCTGTCTTTGTTTTCTATGTTAAGCGAAACTTCGGCATAGCCGAGTTTTTTTCTTTTGTCGGTTCCGTTAAAAACAACATCTTCCATCTTTGAACAGCGCAAACTCTTTGGAGATTGTTCGCCGAGCACCCAACGGATAGCGTCACTGATGTTGCTTTTGCCTGAGCCGTTCGGACCTACAACAGCGGTAATGCCCTGCTCAAAAGATAATTTAGTTTTATCAGGAAAGGTTTTAAAGCCTTGAATTTCAAGTGATTTTAATCGCATTTATTACCTCTGTTTTATGTAGATTTCGTATTCTTCAAGACTTTGGTCTGTCTTGATTTTCAGCTTGTAACCCATATTGTTAAGTCTGATTATGTTTGATTTATTCTGTCCCGCAAGTTTTGAAACCGAATGAGGATTTACATATGCCTCAAAAAAGTCAACCTCTTTGTCGGGATAATTTTTAATCAGTTTAGTTATTTTATCAAAAAAGATTTTGTTTTCGCAAAGTTCTTTAAATGCAGGGTGATAATTATTGCCGAGGCTGTTATTTTCAAGACTTTCGGAATAATGAAGTCCGAGCCTTATAATACGGATGTTTTCGCTTTTAAATTTTAAAATGAGCTTTGAGCAAAGTTCAACCGATTGCTCAAGTGTGTAAGGAATAAACTTTTTACTGTTATAAAGATTTGCAAGTTCGGTATCCTGCATAATAACAGTCGGATATATCCTTACAGTATCCGGTCTGAGCTTTATAAATTCATCGGCAGTATAAATGTCTTTATAAAAATCAGAACCGTACAGTCCCGTCATCATCTGCAGTCCGAGTGATATGTCGTAATTTTTTATAATGCGGCAGGCATTTCTTACATCATCCGCCGTATGTCCTCTTTCATTGAGTTTAAGCACTTCATCATCCATAGATTGAGCGCCGAGTTCAATTGAAGTTACTTTATAGCTTTTCAAAAGACTTACAATTTCATCGTCAATGCAGTCGGGACGGGTAGATAACCGAATACCTTTAAAGCTGTTGATAAACGGCTTGGTCGCATCTAAAAGTTCGAGCATATATTCTCTGTCAATTGCTGTAAAACTACCGCCGAAAAATGCAATCTCAGCCTCTTTGGTATTTTCTTTTAAAGAATCTACGGCGATTTTTACGGCATTTGTCACATCATCGGCATTTGGCTGATACGCTTGCCCCACAATGTTTCTTTGATTACAGAAAGTGCATTTGTGAGGGCATCCGTTGTGCGGTATAAAAAGCGCCACATTAGAATGTTTAATAACCCATCAACTCCAGTGCTTCTCTTGCCGCCTGCTGTTCAGCCTCTTTTTTGCTTTTTCCGCCGCCTTTGCCTATAACATTGCTGTTAAGGTGAACCTCTACGACAAAGTGCTTGTTGTGGTCGGGGCCCGATTCGTCAACGAGTACATATTCGAGCAATTCCCCGGGATTTTTCTGAATAATCTCCTGCAAAGTGGTTTTGTAATCGTTTACGGGTCTTTTCTTTGATGCCTTAATCGCAGGGATTACAAAGTTAAGAATATGCTTAGAGGCAGGCTCGATTCCGCCGTCAATATAAATAGCCGCAATCAGCGCCTCAAATGCATCCGAAAGTATTGACGGGCGTTCTGCGCCGCCGTTGTGGCGCTCGCCTTTGCTCAAAATAAGATACTTACCCAGTCCGAGTTGTTTTGCAAATACGAAAAGGCTCTTTTCACATACCAGCGAGGCTCTTAGTTTTGTAAGCTCGCCCTCCGGAAGCTCGGGGCAGTTTTTGAAAATGTAGTCAGAAACTACAATTGAAAGAACCGCATCACCTAAGAATTCAAGTCTTTCGTTATATTTGATATGTTTTGATTTGTGTTCGTTTGCATAAGAAGAATGTGTGAGTGCCTCTTCGAGCAAACTTATATCTTTAAATTTATAGCCGATTTTATTTTCAAGTTCCTGCACTTAAATCAGTCCTCCGAATTAATAACCTTTGAAATTTCACCGATCGCATCAGCAAGCACATAATCTCTTGAAAGTCTGATTGCGTTTTTAACGGTGACGGCTTTTGCACTGCCGTGCGCCTTGAACACAGGTTTTGATGCACCCAAAACAGGCGCACCGCCGTATGTGTTGTGGTCAAGTTTTTTCTTAAGTTTTTTTATATCGCCGAGCACGAGCGAAGCCGAAAGTTTGCCTTTAAGACTGCCTGTAAACAAGCTCTTGATCTCGTTCATAACAACCATTGCAACACCCTCATAGGTTTTTAAAATAAGATTGCCTGTAAAGCCGTCGCATACCACAACATCGCAAATTCCCTGCGGAATATCTCTGCCCTCAACATTGCCGACAAAGTTTAAGTTGCTTTCTTTCAAAAGCTGATATGTAGTTTGATAAAGCTCTGTTCCCTTGTGATCTTCGGTGCCGACATTTGCAAGGCCTACCCTTGGGTTATCAATCTTCATAACTCTGTTCATATAAATTGAGCCCATAACAGCAAACTGAACAAGCATTTCGGGGCGACAGTCTACATTTGCACCGCCGTCAACAAGCATAAAGAAACCGTTTGCGGACGGCATAACGGGAGAGAATGCAGGTCGTTTAATTCCTTTAATTCTCTTAACCGCAAGAGTTGCACCCATACAAAGAGCACCGCTGTTGCCTGCGGAGACAAAAGCGTCACCCTCGCCGTTTTTAAGCAAATTAAATCCTACAGCCATTGAGCTGTCTTTCTTTGATTTAAGAACCGCATCGGCATGGTCGTCCATAGTAATAACTTCTGTGCAGTGATGAATTTCTATTCTGTCAAGAGATATATTATTGTCATGTGCAACCTTAAGAATTTTACCCTCGTCGCCTGTGAGAATAATTGATAAATCGTCAAATTCCGCAACAGCCTCCGCACAACCCTTGATTATTTCAAGCGGTGCGTTATCTCCGCCGAAGGCATCTACTATAATTTTCATTTTTACACCTCTAAATTCATATGTGTAAGATAAGCCTCAAGGCTTTTAAGCGCTCTGTCCGAATATGCTTTTCCTCGCTCCTGCTTGTCACGGGGACGATTTTCGAGAGCAGGAAGTACACCGAAATTTGCGCCCATAGGCTGGAATTTCTCCACATATTTGTCGGATATATAGCCCGCAAGAGCGCCGAGCATTGTGTCAGTCGGTAAAATCACAGGTTCTTGACTGTTTAATCTTCGCACTGCGTTTATGCCAGCAAGTATTCCCGAAGCCGCCGATTCCATATAGCCCTCAACACCTGTAAGCTGACCTGCAAAGAACAAGTTTTCATTTTCTCTCAAAGAAAAGTCGGCATTGAGCAGTTTAGGTGAATTAATAAATGTGTTCCTGTGCATTACTCCGTAGCGGTAAAATTCCGCTTTGTGCAATGCAGGAATCAGTGAAAATACCCTTTTCTGTTCACCAAATTTTAGATTTGTCTGAAATCCTACGAGGTTATACATTGTGCCCCCGCAATTTTCTTTCCTTAACTGCAGTACAGCCCACGGTCTGTGTCCCGTTTTTGGATTTACAAGACCGACAGGTTTCATCGGTCCGAATCGCAAGGTGTTTTCACCACGCTGTGCCATAACTTCAACAGGCATACAGCCCTCGTACACTTTAGGATTGTTTACATCAAAGCTGTGCAAAGGTGCTCTTTCGGCGGTTACAAGTGCCTGATAAAAAGTTTCGTACTCTTCTTTATTCATCGGGCAATTTATATAATCGTCGCCACTGCCTTTATCGTATCTTGATGCATAGAAAGCATAATCCATATCAATGCTTTCGGCACTCACAATCGGAGCGGCGGCATCAAAGAAAGAAAGCGAAGTACCGAATCGCTCTATTATTTTTTCGGCAAGAGCGTCCGAAGTAAGCGGACCCGTAGCAATAATTGTAATTGCATCATCGGGAATTTCTGTGATTTCCTCTTCAAAAACGGTTATGTTTTCATCGGCTCTTATTCCGTCGGTTACAAGTCTTGAAAAAATATCTCTGTCAACCGCAAGAGCACCGCCGGCAGGCACTTGGCATTTGTCTGTGCATTTCATAAGAAAAGAATCAAGTCTGCGCATTTCTTCCTTTAAAAGTCCTGCGGCGCTTTCTGTTCGCATTGCCTTTAATGAATTTGAACACACAAGTTCGCCGAATAAATCGGAATGATGAGCAGGCGTTTTTTTCTTCGGTTTCATTTCATAAAGGTGAACCTTTATTCCGTGAGATGAGATCTGTTTAGCGGCTTCACAGCCTGCAAGACCCGCACCTATTACATTGATATAACCTTTTTCCAAAAAGTTCACCTTTCCTTTTCAGTCGTATTAATTATTCTCCGTCTTTCTCAACGAATTCTTTTTCAAATCCGCAGCCCTCTGTTGCACAATAAAGTTTCGGCTTTTTACCCTTTTTCTTAAAGAGTATGCCGCCGCACTGCGGACATCTTTCGTTTACGGGTTCGTTCCAGCTTACAAAATCACATTCCGGATAATTTGAACAGCCGTAGAACACACGCTTTTTCTTTGTGTGCTTAACAATAACATCTCCGTTGCATTTAGGGCATTTAACGCCTGTCTTTTCAACAAACTTAAGAACATTCTTACATTCGGGGTAACCCGGGCAGGCAATAAATTTGCCGTATCTGCCAACCTTAACAACCATCTGTCTGCCGCATTTGTCGCAGATAATGTCTGTCTGATCTTCTTTAAGCTGGAGTTTCACACCCTCCATCTCTTCTTTGGCTTTCTTGAGAGTTTTATCAAAATCGGAGTAGAATTCGTCAAGCAATTCCACCCATTCTTCCTGACCGTGCTCAACCTCGTCAAGCTTTTCTTCCATTTGTGCGGTGAATTTATAGTTTACAATCTTCGGAAAGCGCTCTTTTAAAAGGTTTGTCATAACCTCGCCGAGCTCTGTCGGATACAAAGTTTTTGCCTCACGCTTTACATACTCACGGCTTGTAATTGTTGTAATTGTTGCCGCATAAGTTGACGGTCTGCCGATACCGTATTCCTCAAGCGCCTTAATTAACGATGCCTCGGTGTATCTTGCGGGCGGCTGTGTGAAGTGCTGATTCTTTTTAAGCTCCTTGCACTTTACAGGCATATCTTTTTCAAGCGGTGGGAGCTGTGTGGATTTTTCTTCTTCCGTATCTTTGCTTTCTACATACAAGGTTGTAAAGCCCTCAAAGTCAACATAGTATCCCGATGCCTTGAAAATGTATTCTTTAGCCGAAATTTCAGCCTGCGTGGTTTTCTGAATACAATCAGACATCTGTGACGCCATAAATCTGTTCCAAATAAGATTGTACAGCTTAAACTGGTCAGATGTAAGGCTTGCCTTTACATCTTCCGGTGAAAGGCTCGGCATTGAAGGTCTTATAGCCTCGTGTCCGTCCTGTGCATTGCTCTTGGTTTTAAATACTCTCGGTTTTGCCGGCAGGAATTTTTCACCGAATCTGTTTAAAATATACTGTGCCGCCTCTTCCTTTGCCACATCTGAAATTCTTAAAGAGTCGGTTCTCATATATGTGATAAGACCCGTTGCACCCATTCCCTCAATGTCAACACCTTCGTACAGCTCCTGGGCAACTTTCATTGTTCTTCTTGACTGGAAGCCGAGTTTTCTTGACGCCTCCTGCTGCAATGTTGATGTGATGAAAGGCGGTGCGGGGGTTTTTCTTCTTGTGCCGTGCTTTACTTTTGTAATCATATATTCGGCATCTGCAAGATCCTGTTCAATCTTTTCTGCCTGTTCTTGATTTTCTATTTTTATCTTGCCGTTGGCATCGGAATAAAGAGAAGCCGAAAACGACTTTCTGCTGCCCTTAGGAATAAACTTAGCGTCAATAGTCCAATATTCTTCGGGCTTGAATTTTCTGATTTCTTCTTCTCTGTCAACAATAATTCTTACCGCAACAGACTGTACTCTGCCGGCTGATAGTCCTCTTCTGATTTTTTGAGAAATGAAAGGACTTAACTTATAACCTACAAGTCTGTCGAGAATACGCCTTGCCTGTTGAGCGTTTACAAGGTCGATATTTATAGAACGTGGATGAGCCATACCGTTTGTTACGCCGTTTTTGGTAATCTCGTTAAATTCAACTCTGTTGTTGTCATCAAGCGGCAAGCCGAGAATATACGCAAGGTGCCAAGAAATTGCCTCTCCCTCTCTATCAGGGTCGGTTGCGAGGTAAATCTTGTCGCTTTTTTCTGCGAGCTCTTTAAGTTCTTCTACAAGTTTTTCTTTACCTTTGATGATTTCGTATTTTGGTGCAAATTTTTTCTTTATATCAACGCTGAGTCTGGCTTTAGGCAAATCTCTTACATGTCCCATAGACGCAATTACTTCGTAATTTCCGCCGAGGTATTTTTTGATTGTTTTAGCCTTAGCAGGTGACTCAACAATTACTAAATCTGACATTTACTGCCTCCGTTTATTTTAATACATACATTCTGCCCTGCATTGCCGTTACCAAACCTTTCATTTCAAGTTGAGTAAGGGCCGTAAGCACTTTAAATACAGGGATACCGAGTTCGCTTACTATTTTATCTATATGAACAGGCTTGTTGCCGATAGTACCGTAAACTGTTACGGCTGCATCGGACAAACCCAATGCTTTCAAATCTGAAATACTTTTCCGCCCATCTGCGTTTTCTTTATTATTAACACCAGCGGAAACGCTGCTGCTTTTGCTTGCGACATTTTTAGTTTCTTTTACAGCCTTTTCGGGCTTTAATGTTTTATCGGAAGATACATTTGCATTAATCTTTTCAGGCTTTGCCTTATCTTTTTTATTTGTGCTGTTTTTTGATTTTACAGCCTTTTTGCCTTTTACAGGCACTGCCTCAAGGTCGGTAAAGCTTATATTATCAAAATCAAGTTTTTCGTCCTCAACATATAACCCTCTGTTTGAGTTAAACTCGCTCAAAACATCCATAAAATCAGTTACAGGGCAGGCAAGCCCGTTTTTTATAAGAGTATTCGAGCCCTCGTTCTGCGGACTGTTGTTTCCGAGCAGAGCAAAAACTTCTTTGCCCTGGTCGATTGCCATTCTTGCGGTAATCAGCGAACCGCTTTTTATTCCCGCCTCCATTACAACAAGACCGTCCGAAAGAGCGGATATGATTCTGTTGCGAGCGGGAAAATTATATCTTAGCGGCGGTTCATCGGGCGGATATTCGGATATAACCGCACCGTTTTGCGCAATTGCATTTCTCATACCCTCGTTTTCGGTAAGATATTTATAGTTGATACCGCAGCCAAGCACGCATACGGTAATTCCGTTTGCAGAAAGTGCTCCTCGGTGCGACGCACAGTCAACACCGAGCGCACCTCCGCTTATAATAACAACGCTGTACTTAGCAAGAGCATATGCAAATTTGTATGAATTATCCGTACCGTATCTTGTTGCCCGCCTTGTGCCAACAATTGAAACGCTTAGGCGGTTGTCAAGCTCCGGAAGTTGTCCGTTTACATAAAGAACGGCAGGCGGAGTATCAATATTAATTAATTTTTGCGGGTAATGCTCGTCGTCAATCGCAATTACCGAATATTTCAGTTCGTTGCATTTGCTTAATATCTCATCCGCAACCGAAACCTTAGTGTTGTTAAGTTTTCGCATTTCGTTCGGCGTAAAGATACCGCAGTGTTTCCACTCTTTTTCTCCGCCGTGAACAAACTCGGCAATGTCATTGTAAAGTTTAAAAATTCTCTTTACCTTTATATTGTTATAACCGAGTGCTTTTGAAATCCATATCCAGTAACGAGCATTTTCAGAAATCATTTCATCATTTCCCACATCAGTATTGCAGCAGCCACAGATGCGTTGAGTGATTCAGCCTTGCCCTCCATATGTATGGTGATTTTGTTTTGGCAAGCTTTTTCTGTTTCTGCTTTTATTCCGTTGCCCTCGTTGCCTACAACGATTGCGCACGGAGTTTGAAATTTTACATCCGTAAGACTGACAGCGTCGCTGTTTACAACGGCAGCATACGAATTAATCTGCGGATTTTCGTTAAGGAAATCCTTAATTGAACTTTTGATTATAAAAGGTATTCTGAACACAGCGCCCATACTGCCTCTTACAACCTTTGGATTGTAAATATCGCAACAGTCACAGGAAAGTATAACTCCGCTGACATTAAATGCCTCTGCCGAGCGCAAAACAGTGCCGAGATTGCTTGGATCCTGCACATTATCAAGCGCCAAATATTTACTGTCACCCTTTATTGTATCAAACTCATTGGTTTTGTCAAGTGTTTTTATAACCGAAAGAAAGCCCTGTGGCGATTGAGTATCACTCATAAGGGCAAAAATGTTTTCATTTACACAGATTACATTCTTTGCTTTTTCTTCAAGTAAAGCAAAGTCCTCACCGTGCTTTTGCATAGCTTTTTCGGTTACAAATAATGTCTGAATTTCCGCACCGCTGAAAACTGCGTCCATACAGATTCTTAGCCCCTCCGCTAAAAAAAGACCGCTCTTGCGGCGTTCTTTTGCGCTTGACTTGAGTTTTACGGCTTTTTTTACATTAGAATTGTCTTTGCTTGTAACAAACAGCATCTTTTTTCTCCTAAAATGCCAATTGCGTTTGGTGTTACCCAAACGCAATTACAGTTTAAATTAAGCGTTTTTAGCCTGCTCAACAAGAGCTGTAAAAGCCTTAGGATCAGCAATAGCAATCTCTGAAAGCATCTTACGGTTCAATGTAATGCCGGCCTTTTTAAGACCATTCATAAATGTTGAATAGTTTGTGCCGTTTGCCTTGCAAGCTGCAGAAATACGAGTAATCCAAAGACGACGGAAATCTCTCTTTCTCTGCTTACGGCCGATATATGCATAGTTGCCGGACTTCATAACAGCCTGTTTAGCCATTTTGAAATGTCTTGATTTAGAACCCCAGTAGCCCTTGGCAAGCTTTAATACCTTTTTTCTTCTTTTGCGAGTCATCATCGCACCCTTTACACGTGCCATTATATATTACCTCCGATTATTATTTAAATAAAAAGCAGTACAAGCGATAAATTATTTATAAGGAATTAAACGCTTGATCTGAGCTACATTTGTCTTATCTGTAACAGCAGTCTGGCGTAAACCTCTCTTACGCTTTGTTGTTTTCTTGTTAAGAATGTGGCTCTTGTTTGCGTGTGCACGGATTACATTACCGTTCTTAGAAAGTTTAAAACGCTTTTTAGCACCACTGTGAGTTTTAATTTTAGGCATAATAAATATCCTCCTTAGCTGTGATTACTTATTGGACTTTGGTGCAAGAAACATAAGCATATTGCGACCTTCAAGCTTTGCAGGCTTTTCTACCGAGGCAAACTCTGCACAAGCTTCAGCAAAGCGGTTCATAGTTTCAAGACCGATTTCAGGATGTCCCATTTCTCTTCCTCTAAAACGGATAGATACCTTAACTTTATCGCCGTGCTTAATAAACTTAATAGCGTTGTTAAGTTTGGTGTTGAAGTCGTGTGTATCAATGTTTAAAGAGAGTCTAACTTCCTTAATATCAACAACATGCTGATTTTTTCTTGCTTCCTTTTCCCTTTTAGCCTGCTCAAAACGGTATTTGCCGTAGTCCATAATTTTACATACAGGCGGAACGCTCTGCGGAGCAATCTTAACAAGGTCAAGATTTTTTTGTTCTGCAAGTGCGAGAGCTTCCTTTGATGACATAATACCGAGCTGCTTTCCGTCCGAGCTGATTACTCTAAGCTCTTTATCACGGATTTCCTCGTTAATCTGAATATCTTTCTTGCTGATGGTTAAGCACCTCCAAAGTACCTTTTCAAAAAATAATGCGGACAGAAATACACCGTCCGCATTGCAATACAAATAAACTATTATGTTTAAGGTATTGACCCGTGCAGACGACACCCCACAGGTGAAAGCATTTCTGCTTTGCTTTATTGTACTTACACATTATATAACCGATTACCTGAAAAGTCAAGGGATTTTTCATTATTTTTTCATTATCGGAAAATATTTCTTGAAATATATGTGTTACTATGCTAAAATTATACCATTGGAGTGATGAAAATGCAATACGCAAATTATCAGCCCTATCCTTATTATCAAAATCATATGCAAAGTCCGCAGGAAATCAAAAAAGCGCACGATTTAAAGACTTTGCAAAAAAAATCAAGCGGATTGGGCTTTTATATTCTTACCTATTTTTTATCAATGAATATCATTGTAGTCGGTATAACATTTTTATTAACCGTGTCTACGATTCTGAATACGGATATTTCTAATTTTGATACCGAAACTTTAACGCAGTATATAATGAGTAAATTGACTTCCGGCCCTGTTTTTTATTATATGCAGATTTTCGCAGCTGCCGCCTCGGCGACAATCACCGGACTGATATATTTAAAACTAAGCAAAACGCATATTTCAGACTGCCTGTCGGTTAAATCCGTAAAACCCGTTATGCTTATCGCCCTCGTACTTATGGGTATGGGCGTTTCAATGGTTTCAAATGTTGCCGCCGACCTTGTAAGTTCCAACTTTTCGTTAATCGGCATTGAATACAGTCTGAATATGGATATGTCATCAAGGTCTGTATTTGAAAATATTTTATATGTTGTTGCCATAGCCGTTACCCCTGCATTTGCCGAGGAATTTGCTTTTCGAGGTATTTTAATGGGTTCGCTTAGAAAATACGGAAATTCATTTGCAATAATTGTATCTGCCGTTATGTTCGGCGCAATGCACGGAAATATTATTCAGATTCCGTTTGCGTTTATACTCGGACTTATTTTTGCTTATATTGACTGCAAGGCAAACTCAATTATTCCGTCAATAATTATTCACTTTATAAATAACTTCTACTCGGTAATTATGGATATTTTGCAAAGTCAGAACATTGTTACCACCCGTTCTTTCTATATAATATACTATTCAATATTTACCGCAATGCTTGTGTTTGGCGTTTTGGCTTTCCTTTATATAATGAAAAAGGATAAAAATTTCCTTAGCATAAGCGATACCTCGAATGTTGTTTCTCTCTCGCTTAAAGAAAAGATAAAATGTTTCTTTACAAGTGCAGGTACAGCTACAATAGTTGTTATCTTAATTCTTGAAACTATCATTGCTTCTGTAGCGCTATGAGTGAATTTAATATAAAGTATATGGAAAAGGCGCTTGAGCTTGCAAGAGAGGCTTTTCAGGATGACGAAGTGCCTGTCGGTGCGGTGATTGTGCATAATGGCGAAATAGTTGCTACAGGCAGGAACAGACGAGAAAAAGAAAAGAACGCACTTTTACACGCAGAAACCGACGCAATTAACAATGCCTGCAAGGTGCTCGGCGGTTGGCGGCTTTGGAACTGCGATATATATGTAACCCTTGAGCCTTGTCCGATGTGCGCAGGCGCAATTATAAACGCTCATATTCCGAATGTGTATTTCGGTGCTTACGATTTCAAAAACGGTTCTTGCGGCACTATAACAAATCTTTTTGAAATGCCGTATAATTTCAAACCGAATTATAAAGGCGGTATTATGCAGGAAGAGTGCGCCGAACTTCTCAAAAGTTTTTTCAAGCGGTTAAGATAATTTTATTTGGAAAATATAATAACAAAAGCAAAACCGATAAGCGATTTTCAGCTTATCGGTTTTTTAGATTCTTAGTAAAACGGTTTTAATTACTTTATAAAGCAGTTTGCTAAACCAGAATTCAATAATAATTATTTTAATTTAGAATAATCTTCATCACTTACAGGTTCAAGCCATTCGTTTGATGTATTTGTACCCGGAACTTCTACTGCAAGGTGTGAGAACCAACTGTCGGGCGCCGCACCGTGCCAATGCTTAATGCCTGTAGGAATATTTATTACATCACCCGGGTTTAACTCAACAGCCTCTTTGCCCCATTCCTGATAATATCCTCTGCCGCCTACGCAAACAAGTATCTGTCCGCCGCCATTTTCAGCATTATGAATATGCCAATTATTACGGCACTTCGGCTCGAAAGTTACATTATAAATACCGACCTGTGCTGTAGACAACGGTGCAAGATAGCTCTGACCGATAAAATATTTTGCAAATGCGTCATTAGGTGCGCCAATCGGGAAAAGAATTGACTGCTGATATTTTTCCTTTTCGCTCAAATCTTCCGCATCATCAGCCCATACTTCGGTAGCCATTCTGAATGCTGCCCAAGCCTTTGGCCAGCCGGCATAGAATGCGGCGTGTGTGAGAATTTCAGCAATTTCCGTTTTTGTAATACCGTTCTTTTTTGCTGACATAAGGTGATATTTAAAGGATGAGTCGGTAAGTCCCTGTGCCATAAGTGCGGTTACTGTTACGAGTGAGCGGTCACGAAGTGAAAGTTTATCTTCTCTTGACCATACTTCACCAAAAAGTACATCGTCATTAAGTTCTGCAAATTTAGGTGCAAATTCTCCGAGCGAATCTCTGCCTGCGGTTTGTTTTACAGCCATAATCAATACCTCCAAGTTTAAAATAAAAAGTATTATTTTACAGTGATATAAAATTATCACTTCTTTATCAGTATTATAATACTTAAAGCTGACTTTAAGTCAAGAAAAAAATAAAAATTTTTGGTTCTGTTTTTTAATATTGGAAAATTATGGTTTAGCGGAGTGTCGGTCGGAGATTGAAATTTTGCTAACGCTAAATTATCCTCCCAAAAGCAAAAAAGTTTACTCAATTTTTTCAAAAATTGCGGGTTTGGGCAGCGCCCATAAAAATCTTCCGAT